>NZ_JBFLAB010000006.1:0-127906 GCF_040742695.1 Microbulbifer discodermiae
CAAAACAGCGTTTATGACCTGTATATTCGGTATTTTGACGTTACCTCGCTGTAAAGGCAGCAGGTGTTCGATAATTTTGAATTGCGATTTTGTGATTTCCATAAACGCAGATTTTATCAAAATTAGTGTTAACAGGCCCTAGGTGAAATCCCGCTTTACATGCCTCGGGCCAAAAAAACGAGCCTCCTGGGCTTTTTGGAGAGGCTAAACAACTTCCCAAAGTCATGTGCCTCTATCTATTCCACACCCATGACAAGCGCACCCCATACAGCTATCGAGCCATCCGAGACGCTTTTAACCGAGCCAGACTGAAAGCTGGAGTGGAACACACCACTATCCACGACATTAAGGAGAAATCATTAACGGATGCTAAACGTGCCGGCATTGATGCTCAGAGACCAGGGCCTGTTCACATTAACGGAGTTGGCCCTGTTGTGACAGAAAAGGTGCCAATCGAGGCAAGAGGAGCGAGGTTCCTGCCTTGCAGGCCACAAAACCTGAAGCAGCAGTGCTATCTCAGTTAGTGTGAACAGGCCCTAGCAGGACACACCAGTCCATCTATGCAGGAATGCTACATTCGCCTCCGGTAAACTGATAATGTAGCCGCCCCGAGTCTTGAACACCCATTACAAAATAGGCATTAAATTGGAAAAAAATGCAATAAAATCAAAGACTTCGCAACATACGCCGATGATGCAGCAATATCTGCGCATTAAGGCCCAGCACCCGGCGGAGCTGGTGTTTTACCGCATGGGCGACTTTTACGAACTTTTCTACGACGACGCCAAGAAGGCGGCGGAACTGCTGGATGTCACCCTCACCTCGCGG
This sequence comes from Microbulbifer discodermiae, assembly GCF_040742695.1. Lineage (NCBI taxonomy): Bacteria > Pseudomonadati > Pseudomonadota > Gammaproteobacteria > Cellvibrionales > Microbulbiferaceae > Microbulbifer > Microbulbifer discodermiae. The sequence continues at coordinate 829 of NZ_JBFLAB010000006.1, forward strand.
GGCAAATCCGGCGGACAACCGATTCCCATGGCGGGCATTCCCTATCACGCGGCGGACGGCTATCTCGCGCGACTGATCAAGGCGGGGGTGTCGGTGGCAATCTGCGAGCAGATTGGCGACCCGGCCACCAGCAAGGGGCCGGTGGAGCGACAGGTGGTGCGTATCGTGACCCCAGGCACCGTCACCGACGAAGCCCTGCTCAACGACCGCCGCGACAATCTGCTGGGCGCCATCGCCAACCACGGCGACCGGTTCGGCCTGGCGCTGCTGGATCTGGCTACGGGCCGTTTCGTGGTCCAGGAACTCGATTCCACGGCGGCGCTGGCGGCACAGGTACAGCGACACGAACCGGCGGAACTGCTGGTACCGGAGGATCTGAATCTGCCCGCGGAGGTTTCGCGCCGCACCGGCCTGCGCCGCCGGGCCCCCTGGGAGTTCGAGCTGGAGACCGCCCTGCGCCTGCTGAACCAGCAGTTCGGCACCCTGAACCTTGAAGCTTTCGGCTGCAGCCACCTGCACGGCGCCATCATGGCCGCGGGCTGTCTGCTGCACTATGCACGGGACACCCAGCGCACCGACCTGCCCCATATTCGCAGCCTCACTACCGAAACCGACGATGAGACTGTGGCCCTGGACGGCGCCAGCCGCCGCAATCTGGAAATCGACCAGAACCTGAGCGGAGGGGATCAGAATACACTGCTGTCGGTATTCGACAGCTGTCAGACTTCCATGGGCAGCCGTATGTTGCGACGCTGGCTGAACAATCCACTGCGCCAACCCTCGACACTGGACCAGCGGCAGGACGCCATCGCCACACTAATCGACGGCTACGCATTCGAGCCGTTGCGGGAGTCGCTGAAACCGGTTGGCGACATGGAGCGTATCCTCGGCCGCCTGGCGCTGCGCTCCGCACGGCCCCGGGACCTGGTTCGGCTGGGCGCTTCCCTGGCGCAGTTTCCGGCCATCCAGCAGCAACTGGCGGAAAACCGCTCGCCGCTGTTGGAGACGCTGGGCGGCCAGATTGGTGAATGGCCGCAGACGGTGAGCCTGCTGCAGACCGCCCTGGTGGAAAACCCGCCCGTGGTGATTCGCGACGGCGGCGTTATTGCCACTGGTCACGACAGTGAGTTGGATGAGCTGCGCGCTATCAGCGAAAACGCGGGCGACTATCTGCTGCAGCTGGAACAGCGGGAAAAGGAGCGCACCGGCATCCCCACCCTAAAGGTGGGTTACAACCGGGTACACGGCTATTTTATTGAAATCAGCCGCGGGCAGAGCGACAAGGCGCCGGCGGAATATATCCGCCGACAGACGCTTAAAAACGCGGAGCGTTTTATTACCCCGGAACTAAAGGAGTTCGAAGACAAGGCTTTGTCCGCCAAGAGCCGCGCCCTGGCGCGGGAAAAAGCCCTGTATGAAGACCTGATCGACCAGCTGAACGAATCCCTGCCGGAACTGCAGGCCGCCGCGGCAGGGGTCGCCCAACTGGATGTGCTCGCCTGCCTGGCAGAGCGCGCGGACGACCTGCGCCTGTGCCGCCCGCAGTTGAGCGCGGACCCGGGGCTGGATATCGTGGGGGGCCGCCACCCGGTGGTGGAACAGGTGCTCGATGAGCCTTTCGTGGCTAACGATGTCCGCCTGCACGACAAGCGCCGCATGCTGGTGATTACGGGCCCCAATATGGGGGGTAAATCCACCTATATGCGCCAGACGGCGCTGATTGCACTGCTGGCCCACTGCGGCAGCTATGTGCCGGCGGAATCCGCCCGCATCGGCCTGCTGGACCGGATCTTTACCCGCATCGGCAGCGCCGACGACCTGGCCGGCGGCCGCTCGACTTTTATGGTGGAAATGACCGAAACGGCCCATATATTGCGCAATGCGAGTACCAACAGCCTGGTGCTGATGGACGAGATCGGCCGCGGCACCAGCACCTACGACGGCCTCTCGCTGGCCTGGGCCTGCGCCCACTACCTAGCCGGTAGTGTGCGGGCCTTCACCTTGTTCGCAACCCATTACTTCGAGCTGACGGCGCTGCCGGAACAGTGTCAGGCCGCCGCCAATATCCACCTGAACGCCACTGAGCACGGCGATGACATTGTCTTTCTGCACAAGATTGAGGAGGGGCCCGCGTCCAAGAGCTACGGCCTGCAGGTGGCCAGGCTGGCGGGGGTCCCGGAGCCGGTCCTGGCAGAGGCGCAACAGCGGCTGCAGGCCCTGGAGGCCGACGACTCCCAGACCTCGACAATGGCGGGCCAGGCCACCGCCGACCCGGCGCTGACAACGCAGTCGAATCCACCCGCGACGGACACACCCCGGCAGGTGGATCTTTTTGCAGCGCCGCCCCACCCGGCGGTGGAAGCACTGGCGGGCCTGGACCCGGATGAGCTGACCCCACGACAGGCTCTGCAGCAGTTATACGCTCTGCGAAACTTGTTATAAGCAGTCAGCCGTTTGGGCTGAAAAGCCTCTACAATTGGCGCCAGTAATTGCTAAAATCCGCAGCCGTACCGCACCGCCAACACCCTGCCGGCGGTGACCAGAACGCAGCTTTGAGGGACAGACATGACATTCGTAATTGGGGAAAACTGCATCAAATGCAAATACACCGACTGTGTGGAAGTGTGCCCGGTGGACTGCTTCTATGAGGGCCCCAACTTTCTGGTCATTCACCCGGACGAATGTATCGACTGCGCCCTGTGCGAGCCGGAGTGCCCCGCCAACGCTATTTTCTCCGAGGATGAAGTGCCGGATGACCAGCAGGAATTCATCGAGCTGAACGCCGAGCTTGCGGAGATCTGGCCCAATATCACGGAAAAGAAAGACCCACTGCCCGATGCCGACGAATGGGACGGGAAAAAAGGCAAGCTGGAGCAGCTGGAGCGCTGAGCCCCGGGGCCGGTAGTTACAGTGCCGAAAGCCGCCCGCCGGGGCGGCTTTTTTATGCCCCCTTGCTCCGGGTCAGACTATCGGGGAACAAGTCACTCCGTCCGCCGCATTGTGTCCACTGGCGGATAAATTTTGCGGCACACTGCATCCAAATCCCCCTGCCATCCCGTCAATAGAATCGCTGGCATCCAGGGCCCGGGGAACCCTTGAGATTTTGTACTCTTGAGGGAATCGGGCGACGATGATGACCGCCGTCGGCGAATCTGGCAATTCAGGCAAGAAGGACGCAATGAAAAACAAATATTTAAAGGCTGCAGCACCGGTCGCGGTGCTGGCTCTGGGCTTTGGGGCTGTGCAATTAATGTTCTCCGCGAAACCGGAACCGGAGAAGAAAGAGGAGGAACAGCGCCTGGTGTCGCTGCTGTATGCGGAGGCCCGGGAGGAATCTGTAAGACTGACGGTCACCACACAGGGGGAAGTACGTCCGCACACCGAGATAGATCTCACACCTCAGGTTTCCGGACGCATTTCCTCTATTTCGGACAACTTCGCCGAAGGCGCGGGGTTCAACGCAGGGGAGGCACTGGTAGAGCTGGATGACGCCGATTACCGATTGGCCGTAGCCCGCGCCGAAGCGAGTGTGGCACAGGCCGAGGTCCTTTTGCTGCAGGCCAGGGCCCAGGCCAGTATCAAACGCCAGCAGTGGCTGGCGGCCGATCCCAACCGGGAGCCGACGCCCCTTCAGGTCAATGAGCCGCAGGTGGCGGAGGCGGAAGCCATGCTGCGGTCCGCGAAAGCGGAGCTCAGCGACGCCAAGACCAATCTCCGGCGCACCCAGATCAAATTGCCGTTTCGCGGCCGTGTGATCAGCCGCATCGTCGGCGAGGGCCAGTATGTGAGTGCCGGCACGCCCCTGGGGCGGGTGTTTGCCACCGACCGTGTGGAGGTGCGCCTGCCGCTGACCGACTCGCAACTGGTGGAACTGGGCCTGCCCATGGGTTTTGTCGCCACCGGCGCACACCCGGGACCGGCGGTGCAGCTGTCGGCGCAATTTGGCGGAACACTGCACCAGTGGCAGGGGCGCATAGTGCGCACCCAGGCGGCCATCGACCAGCAGACACGCCTGATTTATGCCATAGCGGAAGTGCGGGACCCCTATGGCAAAGGCGCCAGCGACGGGGTGCCCCTGGCTGCGGGGCTGTTTGTGACCGCGAAGGCGGAAGGTATGCAACCGCACCAGGCGCTGGTATTGCCGCGGGAAGCCCTGCGCAACGCCGATAAGGTCTACGTCATCGACGGGGACAACCGCCTGGACATCCGCACCGTGGAGGTGATGTCCACCTCGGAAAACCGTGTGGTGGTGGCCTCCGGGGTGGCCGACGGGGAAAAGGTGGTGACCTCCACTATTGCCAATGCCGTGGATGGAATGCAGGTGCAGCCCGTCACCCAACTGGCTCAAAAATAACAACGGAAAGCGCGCATGAATAAGTTAATCGAATGGTGGGCGCGCAACAGCGTGGCCGCCAACCTGATGATGTTGGGGATTTTCGTCACCGGCTTCATGGGCTTTGGCATCATGGAGCGGGAAATGGACCCGCAGGTGCGTTTCCCGGGCCTGGAAATCGAGGTCTCCTGGCCGGGGGCGGCGCCGCAGGAAGTGGAAGAGCAGATTGTCGCCCGGATCGAGGAGGCGGTCAGCGACCTGGACAATATCGAGTGGGTGCGCTCCACCTCGGCGGAAGGTTATGGAGGCGTCTATATACTGGCGGATACCGACGTCGATTTCCCCCGTTTTATGAACGAGGTCAAAATCCGTGTCGACAGTATCTCCTCCTTCCCCCGCAGCATAGAGCCGCCGCAGGTACGCCAGTGGGTAAACCGCGACGAATATATCCGCGTGGCGGTACACGGCGACTTGAGCGAGCGGGAGCTGAAGCGCCTGGCGGAGCAGTTGCGGCGCGAGGCGGTGGCCCTGCCGGCTATTTCGGTGGTGGAACTGTTCGGCACCCGTATGGAGGAAGTCTCCATCGAGGTCAGCGAACAGGCGTTGCGCCGCTACGGCATGACCTTTCAGGAAGTTGCAGACGCTATCCGCGCCGACTCCCTCAACCAGTCCGCCGGCACGGTGCGCACCGAGGTGGGCAGCTACCAGCTCAAAGTCCGCAACCAGGCAGATACGGAGCGGGAGTTTGCCAGTATCATCGTGCGGCAGACCGCAGATGGGGGCACCATTCGCATCGGCGATATCGCCAGAGTGGTGGACGGCTTCGAGGACAATGAAATCCTCGCCACCCTGAACGGCGAGCCGGCGGTGCTGTTGCAGGTGATGACCACCGAGACCATGAATATCGTCGCCGCTTCCGACTCCATCCGCCAGTGGATCGAGGAGCGGCGCGAAACACTGCCGGCCGGAGCCCAACTCACCCTGTGGACCGATAACGCCGAGGACTTCAAAGGTCGCATGGAGACCATAGGGACCTCCGCTTTTCAGGGGCTGCTGTTGGTTATGCTGGTGCTGGTGTTCAGCCTGCGCCCCAAGGTGGCCTTCTGGGTGGCGATAGGTATCGCCACTGCCTACGCCGGCGCCTTTGTATTGCTGCCCAGCGTGGGTGTATCCCTCAATATGCTGTCCACATTCGCCTTCCTGCTGGTGCTGGGTATCGTGGTCGACGACGCCATAGTGGTGGGGGAAAGTATCCATACCCAGTCCCACCTCCCGGAGCACCAGGGGCCGGGCGGCAGCCTGCGCGCCGCGACATTGGGCACCCAGCTGGTGGCCAAGCCGGTCGTCTTCGCGGTGGTGACCACCATCCTCGCCTTTTTGCCGTGGATCTTTCTGCCCGGCTCCACCAGTGAGTTCACCCGCCATATCACCTGGGTGGTAATCCTCGCACTGGTGTTTTCCCTGGTCGAATGCCTGTTTATCCTGCCGGCGCATTTGCGCAACCTCAAACCGCGCACCAAACTGGGCAGGTTTGGACGGGTACAAAAACGCATTGCCGACGGCATAGTCCTGTTCGCCCAAAATCACTACCGCCGCATCGGCCAGTGGGCAGTCAACCGTCGCTACCTGACCCTGAGTATTTTTATCGCCACCCTGATGATCGGCATGGGCATGTTTGGCAGCGGCTGGGTAAAGAAAAGCTTTATGCCCGACATCGAATCCGACGAGGTGATCGTCAATGTGGTGATGCCCGAGGGTGCGCCCTATAGCCGCGCACTGGAGATACTGGCGCAATTGCAGGACGCGGAAAAGCGCCTGGAGGAAGAGGTAAACCAGCGCACCGACGGCCAGGGCGTCCTCATCGAGAACTGGTATACCCGCTCCCGGCGCGACAGTGTGATCGCCATAGTGCAGCTGGCTCCACCGGAAGTGCGCGATATGTCCGCCAAGGACGCCGCCCTGCGACTGCGGGAGCTGATCGGCGAGATTCCCGATGCCAAAGAGGTCTCGGTGCGCTATTCGCTCAACGACAACGGTCCCGGCTTCGAGCTGTCCATCCGCCACCCGGACCTGGACGTGCTGCGTGCCGCCACCGCGGATCTGGAAACCCAACTGCGCAGTTACGAAAGCCTGTACGACGTACGCAACAATCTCGAGGGCGCCTCCGAGGAAATCCGCATCGACCTGAAACCCGGTGCGACCAAACTCGGGCTCACCCTGGCGGAAGTGAATCGCCAGGTGCGCCAGGCCTACTTCGGTGAAGAAGTGCAGCGCCTGCCGCGCGCCGGTCAGGACGTCAAGGTGATGGTACGCTACCCCCTGGCTTCGCGCCGCTCCATCGAGAGTCTCAAGGACTTTCGCGTGCGTACCGCCGACGGCCGCGAGGTGCCCCTGCTGGCAGTGGCCGACCTCGAATATGCGCCAGGTATCAAGCGCATCCAGCGCTGGAACGGCAATCGCGCGGCGCGGGTGATGGCGGACCTGAAGGACGATGTGCGCGGCGACATCATGAAGGATCTGGATGAAAATTTCTTTCCCGACTGGGAAAAGCGCTACCCGGGCATTATTCGCGGTGCCGTGGGTCAGGCCGAGGGGGAAAAACGCTTTATTCAGGAGGTTCTAAAACTCTACACCACCGCCTTCTTTGCCATGTACAGTCTGCTGGCCATCGCCTTCCGCAGCTATTCCCAGCCGATCCTGATCCTGATCGCGATTCCCTTCGCGTTTGTGGGCGCCATCTTTGGCCATGCGGTGACCGGCATGACCATGGCCATTTTCAGCTACTTCGGTATCGCTGCCGCTGCCGGGGTGGTGGTGAACGACAACCTAGTGTTGATGGACCACTGCAACCGCTTGCGCGACGGGGGCATGAAACCCCTTAAAGCCATTGTGGAGGCGGGTGTCGCGCGCTTCCGGCCCATCCTCCTGACCACCGTCACCACCATTGTCGGCCTGTTGCCGATGATGCTGGAGCGGAGTATCCAGGCGGCCTTCCTGCAGCCGATCGTGGTGGCGCTGGCCTCCGGTGTGTTCGTGGCCTTCTTCGTCACCCTGCTGCTGGTGCCGTCACTCTATGCGATCGGGCAGGATATCAGCGCATTTGCCGCGCGCCAGCGGCGCCGGCTGGCATCGCTGCTGAACAGGGATATGGATGAGGCGGTGGTCAGAAGCGAGTAGGGTTGCTTCGGAATGGCTTGGGGCCTGGGACGAGCGCCGCCGCCCGGGCCCGGCCATCACAGTGTTTGGCCTCTATAGCTCAGTGTCCCACTCGACCTCGAAGGCGGCCCCGCTGAGGCCGCTGCGGTATGAATAATCGAACCTCTACAGTGTCCACGGAGCGGTAACAGCCGCCCCGCGGCATCTCCGGCACCCACAATCCGAGATCGCATATGAATTTTCGCATTGTCTCCCGCGGGATTGGTCTCGCAGTCATACTACTGGTGACCGCTTGCCGGGGGGAGCACCAGCAAGTCTATTTGGAACTTGAGGACGAGTCCGTGATGGATCGGGTGTTTCCCGAAGACCAGCTCCGCGAGGATGTCGAATACCTATTCGCCAGACTCCATGAGTTGCATCCTGATCTCAACGCGCGCCTGCCAGAGCAGGAACGCCTCGCGCTGCTAACATCGCTGCTCGCGGGCATCGACCGGCCGATGAACCGGCGTGAGTTTCACCGGCTGATTGGCGTCGCGACGGAGAAATTCCGCGACGGCCACGCGGGTGTTTTCTATCCCTATCCGGAATTCGACCGCTTCACCGAAAATGGCGGCCAGGTGTTCCCAATGACCGTGTCCGCGACTGCGGCGGGCCTGTTTGTGAAGAACGACTACTCGTCGACGGGTGCACTCCCAGCTGGCGTCCGCCTGTTGGACGTCAATGGCATACCCGTGCCCGAGATACTCGCAACAATGGCGCGCTATACCCGTGGCGAGAGCCAAGTGCTGCGCGAGCAGATCGCCGCGTCGCACTTCTCGACGCTACTGTGGCACTTCTACGATTTCCACACCGACTTCCGCGTCGGCTACGAGATCGACGGTATGGTCCGATCGGCTCAGATCGCCGGCATGTCCCACGAGGCGTTCAACCGCAAGGTGAAGGAGATCGAGGAAAGCGGCGGTGTCAACCTGGCCTATCGTTCGCTGGGCCACAAGGTCGGTTATCTCGACGTATCCTATTTCGGCGGCGACAAGGGTGACTTCAAGCGGGCGATCACGCAGGCGGTCGATACCGCACAGGAGGAGGAGACCCGGGCGATCGTGGTGGACATTCGTCGCAATCCCGGCGGTTCTACAGACAATGTCGAAACCCTGCTGGCGCGGCTGGCTCCGAAGGAGTGCGGTCTGGTGTCGGAGGTAATGGAAAAGTTGAACGACAAGAGCGCGAGTGGTCTCTTCTCGAAAGGAAAGCCTGGCGACCTCGTGCCCGCCGGCGGCAGTGTAACCGTTTATCCTGAATCTGAATCCAGGCGCTTCCCGGGCAAAGTCTATCTACTCATAGGCCCCTATACCTATTCCGCTGGCATCGTGATGGCGACCGCTGTTCAGGACTGCGGCGTAGGCACCCTGGTCGGTGAGGAAACCGCCGGTTTCGCCAACCAGACTGGCCAGATCTATTTCTTTAATCTTCCGCACACGCAGCTGCGGGCTTTCGCACCGACACGTGCCCTGCTGCGCCCCAGCGGCGACAGGAAATGGCGTGGTGTGGTGCCTGATCATGTATTCGCACCCAGTGCCGAGCAACTGCGCAGCGGTAGGGACGCGACAATCGAGTTCATCAAGGATTTGGCACTCACAGCACACTCTGCCCGAGTTCAGGACAGAGACCAGGCACCCGACGGGTCCGCGAAATGATCGTACCCCGCCCGCGCACGCCCAAAATTGACCAGCTACCCCAGGTAGAGGAGTCGAAACCCGTGGAAGGTGAGTGTTGAGCGTTGGAGCAACATACATCTATGCTTCAGTCTGCGGATTGTTCTCAGCTGCGGCATTTCAAATAGCAGCTATCCGTTTCTCAATATACTGTTGCTGGAGCTAATCGGCTGAAAGCCAGGCCCTGTTCATACTATCAGCCCGACCATTCAATAGATGATTCTTCATCAATTGGATTGTCGCCGGCCGCGACTCGGCTGAGGCACATCCCTGTATCCCATGAATCCGGCAACTTATTTTAGTGGCCTGGCCCTGGGGAACCTCTGAATAAATCAGGCGTTCCCTGGCAGACTGTTGGAAAAGTGTTTTTCAGCAGCCTGCTGCCCCAATCAGGAATGTTCGGGCCGCAAATCAATCATATAACTGCTTGATTTGTCGGACATGCGCCGCAAACCCGGGTTGAGGAAAGCCGGGGAGTGCTTTGTCAACAACCTGCTAGTAGTCGGAAGGCAGATTGAGGATGGCGGCGAGCTTGCTGGCTCCCGCATACCACTCCATCATCCCCAGGGCTTCGACAATCTCCTCGTCGCTGGCCCCCTGGGCCTGGGCTGCGTCCAGCCATCGCTCGCCGTGATCATAGGGCGTCAGATTGGCATAGCGTGCCAGCTCCAGCAGTGCATGGTCCTTGGGAGACAGATGGGGTTCATCGGGATGGGTTCGGATACGCAGCACCTCCTGTGGATCCACTCCCAGCTCCTGCAAAACCGCGGTGTGGCGGCGGATAAAGTAATCACACTGATTGTCCGTCGCCACCACCAGCGCTATACACTCCTTCAGTACCACCGACAGGCAGCCGCCGATCATCAGGGCCTTGAACCTGGACCAATTGGTTTCGAGCAGGCGGGGATCGTGGGCGTAAGCCCGATAGATATTCGGAATACACCCCTTTTCGTCGAGAATTTCCTGAAATATCGCTGCAACCCGCTTATCCGCAGAACTCTCAACCAGTGTTATCCGGTCCATAGTGTTGGCCCTGTGCTCATGTGCCCCGGCTTCCCCGGCTACCGGCGCAGTTTCCGAAAATTGCAAATACTGGATATAATCCCAGCATGCGCAAGATCATCCACTTCGACTGTGACTGCTTCTACGCCTCCGTGGAAATGCGCGACGATCCCTCTTTGCGGGGACGACCGCTGGCCGTGGGCGGCAGCAGTGACCGGCGCGGTGTGGTCTCTACCTGCAACTACGAAGCCCGCAGTTACGGCGTACACTCCGCCATGCCGACGGCCCAGGCAAAAAGGCTGTGTCCCGACCTGATTGTAGTACCCGGTAATATGAAAAAGTATCGGCAGGTGGGGACAAATATCCGTGAAATTTTCCTCGAGTACAGTGAACTGGTGGAGCCTTTGTCCCTGGATGAAGCCTATGTGGACGTATCCGAGAGCGGCCACTGCCAGGGCAGTGCCACACTGATCGCCCGGGAGATCCGGCAAAAGGTCAAGGATACCCAGGGCATCACCGTGTCGGCCGGGGTGGCGCCAAACAAGTTTTTGGCCAAAATTGCCAGCGACTGGCGCAAACCCGACAGTCTCACTGTTATAGAGCCGGATGCCGTCGACACCTTTATTCTCCGCCTGCCGGTAGCCAAAATCCATGGTGTAGGGAAGGTCACCGCGGACAAAATGCGTCGCGACGGTATTCACACCTGCGCCGACCTGCGCCAACTGTCGCAATTGGAGCTGGCCAAATCCTACGGCAAGTTTGGCGGACGTCTGTACGAACTGTGCCGGGGCATCGACAACCGCCCTGTCGAAAGTGACGGCTCGCGCAAAAGCGTCAGTGTCGAACACACTTTCAGCGAAGACCTGCCGACCCTCGCCGACTGGCAGCAACAGCTGCCAGAGCTCTATGGGCGCCTGATGGAGCGACTCGAGAATCTGGACGATCACTACCAGATCAGCGGCACCGGGATAAAAGTGAAATACAATGATTTTTCCACCGTCACCCAGGAGCGCGCCAGCCACTCCTGCCGCCTGTCGGAATTCCTCCGCCTGATGGAGCAATGCTGGGAAAGGCGCCCTGAAGCGATCCGACTGTTGGGTCTGGCGGTCAAACTAAAAGACCTGCGCGCCGAATCCGGGCCGCAGCAGCTTTCCCTGCCACTGGAGCGGAAGGAGCACCAAGCAAGCCATTACCCGTGAATTCTCCACACCAGATGGCAACCACCGGTCAGCAAATCTGGCGTAGGGCTGTACCTCTGATCCGCAGGGACCAAGCGGCACATCTATAATTAACCAACCGGCAATGGTGCTGGATGCCATTCACCCGGCAATTCAATAAGTTGCCCGGTTAATGCAGCACGGGGATGTGCCGCCGCCAGGCGGAGGCCGGAGCAAACCCTCCCCTGTTTCGGGATTATGAAAAGGACATACTGCGCAGGGAGGTGCGAGCTGTTGTCACCCAGTAAATTTCCACAGCTCAGCGACGAGGATCTCCTCGGTCACTACCATAGGACACGGAACTTCAAAGCTTTCCGCCAGCTGTATCTGCGCCACAAGGATGCGCTCTACCGGTACTGTGTACAAATCAATTCGGTTGCGACACACCCGCTTGCACAGCGGCTTTGGCAGGACCTGCTGGAGCGGCCGCCGGAACTCTGTGGTCGCCTGTTCCGCAATTGGCTTTATATTCGCGTCAACAAAATGCTGGGACAGGAAAAAGTCGAACACGTGGAGCCGCCGGCCGGCGGTAACAGGTTGCTCGAAGCCATACAGCACCTGCCCAGGCTGGAAAAAAATTTATTCCTGCTGCATAACGAATGCGGTTTATCGTTGGCCACCGCGGCTGACATCGAGAAAATATCGCTCAGTGAATGCACTGAACACTATCGGTCTGCAAAAGCAATGATGGAAGAATTTCTGTTCGGCGCCAAAGGGCGGCCCTGGCCTGTGCGTGAGGTCGCCGTATGAGAGAGTGGGAGAAGCAGTACAGAGCAGCAGTGGGCAGTACCCGTTCGCCAACCTGCCTGGACGACCAGATTTTTCGCATGGCCCGCCGATACAAGCCTGTCAGGCAGCGCAATTCCTGGAGCACTGCGGCGGGCAACAGCATCGCCGCTATGGCCGTAGTGGCGATGCTGATCCACCCGGCGCAATACCTGGGCGCCCTGACACCCGCTCCCCCCCTGGCATCAATAGTGCACGGCCCTGGACTGGCACCGAAGCAGTCGACCACAGATGGTTTGCGTTGCGCAGCGAAGTACAGGCGGGGAACTATATTGAACTCTGTAACCAATGGCGGCGACAGCAGCGGGGGTCCAGCGAAAACGCCCTACCCCGCGATCTGGAACAAAAAGCGAGGTTGCACTGCCGCATCCTTCCGGCCCGGCGGTAGCTTCGCAGGCTGTTGGCAATTGTTTTTCCACAGCCTGCCGGGTTCTGCCACAAACCCGCCATTACCCAGTCGCACCTTATTATTCAAACGACAATATGACCTTGCCCCGGGCGCGGCGCTCCGTGATGGTGGCAAAGGCCCGCGCGTAGTCCTCAAACGGGTAAACCTCGGTCACCAGAGGATCGAGTTTTCCCTCCTCTACCATCTGCAGTAGGTCGGCGAAATTTTCCAGATTCCTGTCCGGATCCCGCTGTGCCCAGCTACCCCAGAAGACCCCCATGATGTCACCTGCTTTCAGTAACGGCAGATTCATCGGCAGACGCGGAATGTCCCCGGAGGCGAATCCAATCACCAGGTAACGGCCACTCCAGGCGATGGAGCGATACGCCTGCTCCGTGTAGTCGCCGCCCACGGGATCCATAATCACATCGGCACCACGCCCGCCGGTCAGCTCCCTGATACGCTCCTTTAAATCTTCCGTGCGGTAGTTCACCAATTCGTCGGCGCCAATCCTGCGACAGAACTCCAGCTTTTCGGCGGAAGAGGCGCAGGCGATAACACGGGCGCCCAGGGCTTTGCCCAACTGGATGGCGGTAGCCCCCACTCCACCGGCGGCGCCCATCACCGCCAGAGTTTCATCGGGCCTGATATCCGCCCGCTGCTTGAGCGCATAATAGGAGGTGGCGTAGGTGATGCAGAAACCGGCCGCCTGGGTAAAGCTCATCCTTTCCGGCATCGGTACCAGCTGCTGCCGATCCACCTGCACCTGTTCTGCGAATGCGGCCATCCCGGGCATGGCGATCACCCGGTCGCCAACTTGAAAATTATCAACCTCCTCACCCACTGCACTAATAACCCCGGCGCATTCGCCACCGGGAACAAATGGCAGTGAAGGCTTAACCTGATATTTCCCGGCGATAATCAGCGCATCGGGAAAATTCATACCCGCCGCACGCACATCGACGCGTACCTGATGCGGCTGCAGTAGCGGCAAATCCCAGTCTTCAATGGCCAGTGATTCGGCCGTACCGAACTGGCTACATACCAGTGCTCGCATCATTTCCCCTGTTTTCCTCTACACCCGTGGGGACTGGACAATTTGGCAATGGGATTCAGCACGGTTTCCCTATGCGGTCAGGCCAGTAGACAGGTTTTTCCACAGTGAATTTATAGTCTCAATACCACTGCCCGACAGTGTTGCAGCTCCCTCGAATTAGGTTGCTCGCGGCGAAGGCGCCTTTGACAGAGGCCCCTTACTTAATAGTAAGGGCACCAGATCGTTCAGACTTTATCGCTGTCAGCCAGAACCTGGCTGGTTATTCCATTCAAGCCTCTGCCCCCGTCAAGCCCAGGGAAACAGGGCAGAATATTAAAAGTTGTTTTGCTGCCATTATTCCAACTGGCAGGTTGTTGAAAAAGGCACCCCGCCTGATTCAAAACACGAAAAGCGAAAAATGTGATTTTCACTTTTCTCCCAAAATCAACGACTTAGGCGTCGTCGATTTTGCCGGAACATCCATATTCCGGTACCAGGCGTCGAAATTCTTTGAATTCCAGCAGCCTGCTGGAGTTTACCTGTATTTATATGCCAATGGTTGAATTTTATGAACCCAGGTCCACTTATGGCCGACGAAGGTATCACTGTTATTTTTTTATTAACCGGAAAATTCATTTTCCTGCCGGGGCGATTAGAAATATGACAGCGTTTTCCACGGGTTAAAGAAAGGAACATTTAAGGTTAAGCTATTTTATTTTATTATCTTAATTTAAATTATTTTAATAAATAGACCGCCATAGGATAATAAAATGAATAATCTATATTCACCTGGCGCGCGCTTCTTGCATTGGTCTTCTGCAGCTGTGATTATCTGGGCCAATGCCAGTGGGTTTTACGTGGCATTCCTCTCCGACAGCCTTGTCAGCAAGAATTTGGTTTCCTTTTTTAACGTCTCTATAACAACCCTGTTTATTCCATTATTTTTATTCCGCTGTTTTCATGCGTTTCATTATACTAAACCTAAAAATGATAACCTGGCTCGCTGGAATCAGTGGCTGGCGAGCCAGATGCACCGAATGCTCTACATCATCACAACAGTGGTACTGCTGTCAGGGGTCTTGATGATGGACAGAAACATCAATGTCTTTAACCTCTTCTCCCTGCCCTACCTGATTAAGGATAGAGAAGTGACCTGGCTGATTAATCAGGTGCATATCTACAGCTGTATGGTCCTGAGTGTGATGGTGCTTATGCATATAGCTGCAGTGATCAAGCACGAATTAACCGGCATGCGGATTTTGAGAAAAATGCTTTAGAACCTGTAAATGCACAGAATATGAAGCGCCAGACCCGCAGGTTGACGCGGCGATAAAGCGGCTGTGTAAACGGTTCAGCTATCAATAGGCGGAGCGGCCCCCATCGACCGGCAGTGCCAGCCCTGTTACATAGCTCAGTTTCGGCGACAGCAGCATCAGCATGGCCGCAACCACCTCTTCGGTTTGCGCCAGCCGTTTCATGGGACTTCCGGACGCCAGCAACGCCCGAAATTCCTCCCGGCTGGCGCCCGGCGCCTGGATTTCGGCAACCATGGGGGTGAGAGTAAAAAAGGGGCAGATGGCATTGACCCGCACGCCCTGACTGGCGCACTCTATTGCCGCCGTGCGGGTAAGGCCGACCACCGCGTGCTTGGCCGCCGCATAGGAGGCGATATTGGGTGCTGCGCCTATGCCCGCCATGGAGGACACATTGAGAACCACTCCCGACTGCTGTGCTTTCATTACCGGCAACTGGTAGCGCATACCAAACATTACGCCTTTGAGATTGACGTTGTACTGGCGGTCCAGTTCCGCTTCGTCTGTATCCTCCAGCGCCATCATTGGCGGGGCGATGCCGGCGTTGTTGACCGCTATATCCAGGTTTCCGAACCCTGTCCTGGCCAGCTCCACCAGCGCCTGGCAGTCCGCTGCGGAGGAGACGTCACAGACCTGTGTTTTACACTGGGCGCCGGTATCGTCCAGCTCATCCGCCAGTGCCGCCAGCCCCCCGTTATTGATATCTCCGAGTACCAGACGAGCGCCCCGGGCAGCCAGATCCCGCGCCAGCTGTTGACCCAGTCCACTGGCGGCGCCGGTGATCAGGGCAGTCTTGCCTGCGAAGTCGAGCAGTGGATCGCTATACATTCAAAGTCCTCCGCAGGTTGTCAGGCCGCCGTCCACAACCAGGCACTCCCCGGTGGTGTAACTGGCGGCATCCGAAACCAGATACAATACCGCACCCGCCATTTCTCCCGGCTCCGCATGTCTTCGCAATGGGATATGGGCGACAGCGGTTTTGTAAATTTCTTCGTTGGAGAAGAGCGCGCCGGCAAAATTTGTTTTGGTCAGCCCCGGCAACAGGGCGTTGACGCGAATATTGAAGGGAGCACATTCCTTGGCAAATGCCTTGGTCATATTGACCACCGCGGCCTTGGTCATGGAGTAGATACCCATGCCCATACCCGGTTGCAGTGCATTTACAGAGGCCGTATTGACGATACAGCCACCGCCCTGCTCGCGCATCAGCTTGCCGGCTTCCACGGACATATAAAAATAACCGCGAATATTGACGTCCAGGGTTTTCTGCAAGGCATCGTCAGGCGTATCCAGTATATGGCCAAAATAGGGGTTGGTGGCCGCATTGTTGACCAGGATATCCAGGCGGCCGTACTGATCGCGGATATGGCCGAAGGCACGGGCAATATCCTCCATACTGCCGATATGACAGGGTAGCGCGGCGGCCCTGCCGCCGGTATCGATAATGGCGTCCACCACGGCCTGGCAGCCCTCTGCTTTTCTGCTGGAAACCAGCACAAAGGCCCCCTGTTCCGCTAGCAACCGGGCAATTCCCTCGCCAATACCGCGACTGGCCCCGGTCACCAGGGCAATTTTTCCATCGAGTGCAAACAAATTGGTGGTCATTGCAGAAATCTCCGATCGGTATTATTAATCCGGTAACCTGTTTAGTTGCCGGGTTGGTATCAGCGGGACCGACTATCAGCCTTCCTGTTGCAGAATATCCAGCGCGAAACGGGCTACCGGGTCCACCAGTGCACCCATACGCACGGCATTTTTATTGGATGCATTTCCCGTTTGCGCCCGCTTGGCGACACCTTGAATGATGGCCGCCAGGCGAAAGAAACTGAATGCCAGACAGAAGGCCCAGCAGTCTATACGGTCGATACCCATGCGTGCACAGTAGCGCGCCACATACTCCTCCTCAGTGGGAATACCCAGCGCCTGGCGGTCCATGCCCATCAACCCTGCCATCTTGTCGCCGTCGGCGGGCATCCGCATCTGCATACACTGATAGGCCAAGTCCGCAAATGGATGGCCGAGGGTGGAAAGTTCCCAGTCGAGCAGCGCTATGGCTCTGGGCTTCACCGGGTCAAAAATAACATTGTCGAGGCGGTAGTCCCCGTGAACCAGGGCAATCCGGCCGTCGTCTTCCGGCAGCGTTGACCCCAGTTGGGATATCAGGGTATCCATCGCCGCTATCGGTTCTATTTCAGATGCCCGGTACTGCCTGCTCCAGCGGTCTAACTGGCGCCGAAAATAATTACCTGGTTTACCGTAATCAGCGAGACCTGCCGCCTCTATATCGACACTGTGCAAACCGGCGAGCATGCGATTCATGTCATCGTAGATGGCGCCGCGCTGGGTCTTATCCACCTGGGGCAATGCGGCATCCCAGAAAATGCGCCCCTCACAGTACTCCATCACATAAAACTGCGAGCCGATCAGGTCCCGGTCCTCGCACAGATGCAACACCGCCGGTACCGGCACCTCGGTGCTGGCGAGGGCGGACATCACCCGGAACTCCCGGTCCACCGCATGGGCGGACCGCAGCAGTTCCCCCGGCGGCTGTCGGCGCAGCACATAGGTGCCGGAAGCCGCCTGCAGCTTAAAGGTGGGGTTGGACTGGCCACCGGGAAATTTGCTCGCCCGCAGGGGGCCGTTAAAATTGGGAATCCTGCCCTTTAGATATTTCTCCAGAGTTTCCAGTGGCAGCTGCTCCACCGCTCTGGTATCCCCGCTTGTCACTGTTTCCGACATGGCAGCCTCTCTATTCACCGACGCTGTCATAGTGGGCCGCCAGGTTGCGGCCCAGTTGCATCATGTGCACCTGATCCGGCCCATCTGCCAGGCGGATGGTGCGCGCATAGGCGTAGCCATGGGCCAGCACCAGATCCTGGCCGAGCCCCGCTGCGCCATGAATCTGAATCGCCCGATCGATAACATCGCAAGCCATTTTCGGTGCGACTATCTTGATCATGGCAATCAGTTCCTTGGCCGCCTTATTGCCCAGCCGGTCCATCCGCTCTGCCGCCTTTAACGTCAGCAGTCGCGCCTGCTCTATGTCACAGGCGGATCTGGCAATATCCTCCCGCACCGACCCCTGGCTGCTCATGGGGCGCCCGAATACCTGTCGCCTCTGGGCGCGACTGGCCATCATTTCCAGAGACCGCTGGGCCAGGCCGACGAGTCTCATACAGTGGTGTATGCGCCCCGGACCCAGGCGTCCCTGCGCTATCTCAAAACCGCGGCCCTCACCGAGTATCAGATTTTCCACCGGCACGCGCACCTGGTCGAAAATGATTTCCGCATGCCCCTCCGGTGCGTCGTCATAGCCAAATACCTGCATCGGCCGCACTATTTTGACACCTGTGGTATCAACGGGAACCAGTATCTGGGACTGCTGCAAAAGGCGATTGGTATTGTCCGGATCGGTTTTGCCCATCACTATTAGGACCTTACAGCGCCGATTCAGCGCACCGCTGATATAGAATTTGTGCCCGTTTATCACATAGTCGTCACCATCCCGCACTATGGATGTCTCGATATTGGTGGCATCCGACGAAGCCACCTGCGGTTCCGTCATGGCGAAAGCCGAGCGGATCTCGCCGTTCAACAGCGGCACCAACCATCGCTCCTGTTGTGCCGGACTGCCGTACCGGGCCAGCACTTCCATATTGCCCGTATCCGGCGCGCTGCAATTGAAAATTTCCGCTGAGAAGAGCACACGCCCCATCTCCTCCGCCAACGGCGCATATTCCAGGTTGGTCAGCCCGGCGCCAAAGCGGGGGTCCGGCAAAAAAAGATTCCACAGTTCCGCCTCGCGGGCCCGGGCCTTCAACTGGGTCAGGATGGGAGGCTCACCCCAGCGGTCCTCGGCGAGCTGATCCACAAATGTCGATTCGGCCGGGTAGACGTACTCGCGCATAAATTCGCGCAGGCGATCGAGCAATCCTTTTACCTTGTCTGTGTATTCAAATTGCATGCCTTTTATCTCCTGCTGGTGGCTGAGGGTGATAGGCCAGCGCTGCGCCCGGGATTGTCCTGGAACCTGTTCACACTATTAACCCGGCAACTTACTTTTCAGTTGCCAAGTTAATAACGCCGCTGGCCGCTTCGTCAAAGCGAATTGTGTGATTGGAGGAGAATTCCACCCCCATCGCCCCGGGTTGTGGGCCCAGGGCCATCACCCCCAAAAGTTCTTTGGCAGGGAAATCGGGATTATTCATCCGGCAACCAAAAGCGGCAAAATCGCCACCGGCACAAGGGCCCAGCGCCCCAGACAGCGTATACGGCCAGAGATTTCGGCCGAATTGGTCACTGCTGCAATGGCAATCGCTTGTTATTCTGCTACCCAATCATATGCAAAGAGTTGCATATAAGCGAATCGTCGACAAGCGACTCCGGCAAGCTGAGAAAGTGAGGCATCATGTCCAACCCCTACCCCCACCTACTGGCGCCATTGGACCTGGGCTTTACCCGTTTGAAAAACCGGGTATTGATGGGCTCCATGCACACCAATCTGGAGGAGCACCAGGACGGCTTCTCCCGGCTTGCAGCTTTTTATGGCGAGCGCGCCAAAGGTGGCGTCGGCCTCATAGTGACCGGCGGCATAGCCCCCAACGAGGAGGGCGGCGTGTTTCTGGGCTCGGCCAAGATGACTACCCAGGACGAGGTGCAGCAACACCGCCCGATCACCGATAGGGTACATACCGAGGGTGGCAAAATCTGTATGCAGATACTGCACGCCGGCCGCTATGCCTACAACCAGGCTCTGATAGCACCATCGGCCATCCAGGCCCCCATCAATCCGTTTACGCCCCGGGAAATTACCTCAGAGGAGGTGGAGGCGCAGATTGCGGATTATGTGCGCTGCGCGACCCTGGCGCGGGAGGCAGGCTACGATGGTGTCGAGATCATGGGGTCAGAGGGTTACTTCATCAATCAATTTGTCGTCACACGTACCAACAAGCGCGACGACCAGTGGGGTGGCAGCTTCGCCAATCGTATCCGCCTGCCGGTTGAAATCGTCCGCCGGGTTCGCGCGGCGCTCGGTAAAGATTTCATACTTATCTATCGCCTGTCCATGCTGGACCTGGTGGAAGAAGGCAGCAGCTTCGAAGAGGTAGTCGCGCTGGGCAAGGCTATTGAGGAAGCAGGCGCCACCATTATCAGTACCGGTATCGGCTGGCACGAAGCCCGTGTCCCCACCATTGCCACCAGTGTGCCCCGCGCGGCCTTCACCGGAACCACCGCCAGGGTAAAACAGCACCTGTCCCTACCAGTGGTAGCCAGCAATCGCATTAATATGCCGCAGGTGGGCGAAGAGGTGCTGGCTGCGGGCCACGCCGACATGATTTCCATGGCCCGCCCCTTTCTCGCCGACGCAGAATTTGTCAACAAGGCCGCGGAGAATCGCGCTGACGAAATCAATACCTGTATCGCCTGTAACCAGGCCTGCCTGGACCACACCTTCGAGCTGAAGCTCACTTCCTGCCTCGTCAACCCGCGCGCCTGTCACGAGACGGAACTGCGCTATCTGCCAACGGACAAACCCAAGGCAGTGGCCGTGGTTGGCGCCGGCCCCGCCGGGCTTGCAGCCGCAACCATTGCCGCTGAACGGGGCCATGCGGTCACCCTGTTCGAAGCCGACGACAGCATCGGCGGGCAGTTCAATATCGCCAAGCGGATTCCCGGCAAGGAGGAGTTTGCGGAGACACTGCGCTACTTTGCACGCAAACTGGAACTCACTGGCGTGACGGTCAAACTGAACACCCGCGTGAAGGCCACCGACTTGGATGGGTTTGACGAAGTGGTGGTTGCCACCGGTATCGAGCCTCGCACGCCGTCGATTCCCGGCATCCAGCATGAGAAAGTAATGAGTTACCTGGATGTGCTCAAATACGGAAAAACGGTGGGCGCTAAAGTGGCCATCATCGGGGCCGGAGGCATAGGTTTCGACCTGGCCGAGTACCTCACACACGAGATAGATGCATCGATTGCCAGCGACAGAGACGTATTCTTCGCCGAGTGGGGCGTGGATAGTGAACTGGGGCAGCGCGCGGGCCTGAAAGAACCAACTACGATAACACCCCAGCGGCGGGTGACGCTTCTCCAACGCAAAACTTCCAAGGTGGGGGCCGGCCTGGGCAAAACCACCGGCTGGATTCACCGCGGCAGCCTGAAACACCGCCAGGTACAGATGGTTGCCGGCGCGGAATATGAGCGCATCGACGACCGGGGCCTGCATATCCGCCTGGGGGATGAACGGCAGACGCTGGAGGTGGACAACATCATTATATGCGCGGGACAGGAGTCCGCCCGCTCACTCTACAAGGCACTGCAGGACAGTGAGGCGCGGGTTCACCTGATCGGCGGTGCAGATGAGGCTGTAGAACTGGACGCCAAGCGCGCCATTGACCAGGGCGCGAGACTGGCTGCCGCTCTCTGACCCCAAGGCCCATTTGGGCAAACAATAATCCCGGCGACCCCACCGGGATTATCTTTCCCCTATCAGGATATTGTAAAGGCCCTCCCTGGGGTTCAACCCGCCGACAGCACCTCATCCTCAGTAACCCTATCCCACTGGGGACGCGATGCCCGCTGTGCCAACCGGTAAAGTAATAAAACCAGGCCACACAAAAGGAACATCATCCAGTACAGCACCGGCCCGCTCCACCAGGTGAGCACCAGCCCGCCAAACAGCGGTGCCAAAGACCATCCAAAGGCGTAAAAGGACGAAGCGCCAAAATAACTCCCTCGCAGGTGATCCGGTGCCAGCCGGTCGATCTGCACACTCATAATAGGGAACAGCACTGCCTCGGCCAGGCTGACGACAAAAGTGGCCCCTAACCAGCCGACAAACCAGTCCACAGGGTTGGCGGCGTACCAGGCCTGCCCTGCAGCCAGCACCCCCAAACCCAGGGCGATGCGGTCATTCAGTTTGATTCCGCCCAGCAGTTGCATCAGCGGAAACTGCAAGGTGATAACTGTCAATGCATTCACCAGTATCATACTGGAAACCAGACTGACCAACTCTGGCGCCTGGGCCTGGGTCAGGTACTGGACCAGGCTGGAATCCATGTGCGCATAAATAAACAGGGTCAGAACGTTTGCAATCACCACCAGCAAAAACATGTGGTCGCGCCGCAGTACCCTTAATGTGCTGCGGATAGTCACTGCATCATCGCGCCGCCGCTGCGCCTGGCGGCCGCTTCTGGTATAGGCAAATCCCCACAGGAAAGCCACCCACAGCAGCAGGTAGCTGAACGCGGTCAGCCCGAAGGTGGACTGCTGGGCGCTGAGCCCCGCCCAGATGCCCACTATGGGACCCAGAGCAACACCGACGTTAATAAAAAAGTAACGCAACTGCAGTGCCAATTCGCGGCTGTGCTGATCCCTGACCAGATCCCCGATCAAGGCGCCCGCCGGTGGTTCCCAGACCGCGCGCCCGATTGAGCAAAGGGTCATTGCCAGTACAAACAATGGCAGAGACTGCGCTACGGCCAGTACCGCGAATGCGAAAATATTAAGTGCCGTGCCCGCCAGCAAAATTAGGCGGCGGCCATAGCGGTCGGACAAGGTGCCGACAAAAAAACCCAGCAGGGACGCACCGCCGGCGGAAGCGGTGAGAATAATGCCGATAACCGCCGGACCCAGCTGAAACTTGTCGTGCAGGAGAATGGCCAGAAAGGGCCACACCATAAAATAGGTTCCCCGGCACAGGAAACTGCCCAGTAAAATGATCCACACCAAAGGCGGGAAACCGTACAGCCTTTGCCACCACTGCCTGCCCATCAGCAAGCCTCCCTTTCAATAAGGCAAAAAAAACCCGGAGGGATCACCTTCCGGGTTTTTGGCGGCGGAAGGTGAAACACCTTCCAGCTGTATGCGTTCTCAGGTGTTCAATTGGGCCAAAGCCAGGATTTTGCCTAGCGGGCACTTGGGTGATCGAGTTGCCACCACTTCCTCCAGGCACCCTACCGGCCACAGGCACACGCGCAGAGCGGAGACCGCCTGAGGTGCAGTGGAAATTACCGGTGAATACGCTTGGCTGAACATAGTGAAGCCCGAACATAACGATTGAACAATACCAATAGTATCCCAATACCTTTGGTTTGCAAGCAAAATAAATCCCGCGGGAAAATTTATGTGGAAACAGGTTCAGGACACTCAGACTGTCGGCGACTATACTGAGGCCCGGAGCATGTCCACAAGGCACAACTATTAACCCGGCAATCCAATAGAGATCCCCCATCCATTGGATTAACGCCGTTAAAAACCTGTGTTATTACGTGTAATCGCTGGTTTTTCAAGGGTTTGCGGACATGCCCACAAACCCACGCTATAAAAAAGGCCAGTGAAGGCTTTTTCAGTAACCGTTAGGCGCAGACCCTATGCCCAGAATACTGCTGATTCGTCACGGCGAGGCGGCCAAGGCCCCCGGGGTCGAGGATCCCCGGCTCACCCCATTGGGCGAGCAGCAGGCCGACACCCTGGTGCAACGACTGGCCCAAAAGCGGCCACTCGCCCTGGTCAGCAGCCCCAAGGCCCGCGCCCAGCAAACCGCCATGCCCCTGTCCCGGGCATGGCACCAACCCATGACTATCGAGCCCAGGGTCACCGAGATCCCCTCCCCCCGGGAACTGCCCCTGGCGCAGCGCGGCCGCTGGATCCGGGAACTGCTCCAGCGGCAATGGGATCAGCTGGAGGACCACCAGTTAGGCTGGCGCCGGGAAATAATGGATTACCTGGTTCGACTGCAGGCGGACGCCGCGGTGGTGTGTCATTTTATGGTGATCAATTCCGTCGTGGCGGCGATCCGCAGGGATTCCAAAATTCTGCAGTTCCGGCCGGACTACACGTCGGTGACGGAATTACAGCTGCAGGAAGGTTCGCTCACACTGGTACAGTGTGGCGAGGCGCGGACAAGCCAAATTCTGTAGCAGACTGCTGAAAAAGGTTTTTGCAACAGCCTGTTGTCACCGACAGCGGTGTTTGGGCCCTACCGCCAGTCAACCGGCGCTACAGACTCTTGCTCACCACTTCATACAAATCCGCCGACAGCTGGCCACCGGCCATCACCGAGGCAAGTGCAGCTCGCATATTTTCCCCCACCTGGGACAAATATTTTTTCCAGTGCGTCAACGGCAACACCAGCCGGGCGGCAATCTGGGGGTTCAAGCTGTCGAGCGCGACGACCTGCTCCGCCAGGAACTGATAACCAGAGCCGTCAATACTGTGGAACTGGGTGAAGTTGCCGTTGGCAAAACCACCGATCACGGCGCGCACCTTGTTGGGGTTGGTCAGTTCAAACGCTGGGTGTTGCATCAGCTCCCTAATCAGGTCCAGTGAACCGTAGCTGGCACTGCTGGACTGCAAAGACAACCACAACTCCACCACCTGGGTGTCCTCCTGCCAGCGCTGGTAGAAGTCATCCAGAGCCTGTCGGGCCACTTCCCTATCGGCATGGTTGACCAATACCCGCAATGCCGCCGAACTGTCCGTCATATTTTCCGCACCCAGGTACTGGGCGCGGGCGAGCCGGATTCCCTCGGCACTACCGGACGCAGCCAGATAGCCCAGGCAGGTATTTTTCAGGCTGCGCTCGGCAATATCCTCCGCCTTCGGACGGTAGGGCTTGAGGGTGTTCAATCGTCGGTAGCATTCCAGCAATTCCCCCTCCAGGGACTTGCCCAGCGAACGCCGGCAAAAATCCCGCGCGGCGACGATCGCCTCGGCATCGATGGGATCTGCGTGCTCCGCCAGCGCCTGCGCACTCGGCAGTGACAGCATTTCCGCCAGCAGGGCCGGATCGGTAGAGTCTCTCTGCAGAAGGCCTCGGCAGGCGCCGATCAGCGCCGCCGGCGGTTCCAGCGCGGCGCCGGAACGATAATTCGCCTGCAACCGCTCGATCGCATTAAACGCCAGGCGCTGACCCGCGTCCCACTGGTTAAAGGCGTCGCGGTCAAACTGCATCAGAAACTGCAGTTGCTCATCAGTGTACTCAAAGCTCAGTTTTACCGGTGCGGAAAAACCGCGCAGAAGTGACGGCAACGGTTTAGCTGCCGGTGCACTAAAGGTAAAACTCTGCTCCGGCTCCGTGATTTCAAGTACCCTGCTGCTGTTGCCCGCAGCGTCCAGGGCCAATTCAGTACCATCACTGGCCAGCAGTCCCATCGCTATTGGAATATGCAGCGGCAGCTTTTCACTCTGTCCAGGTGTCGGCGGACAACTCTGGCGAAAGGTGAGTCTGTACTCGCCCGCTTCTGCGTCATAGGTTTCGGAGACATGCACCACCGGCGTGCCGGCCTGGCTGTACCAGCGCCGGAACTGGGTGAGATCGACACCGTTGGCATCCTCCATCGAGCGCACAAAGTCTTCACAGGTCACGGCACAGCCGTCGTGACGAGTGAAATAAAGGTCTGTGCCGCGCCGAAAACCCTCGGGCCCCAACAGGGTGTGAATCATACGTACCACTTCCGCACCCTTCTCATAGACGGTCAGGGTGTAAAAGTTGGAAATCTCCATATAGGAATCCGGCCGCACCGGGTGCGCCATGGGCCCAGCGTCCTCGGCAAACTGCGCCGTCCGCAAACGGGTGGCATCTTCAATCCGTTTCACCTTGCGGGAATTCATGTCGGCGGAAAACTCCGCATCCCGGAAAACGGTAAAACCCTCTTTGAGGCTGAGTTGAAACCAGTCGCGGCAGGTCACCCGGTTGCCCGACCAATTGTGGAAGTATTCGTGCGCCACTATGGATTCTATGCGCTGAAAAGCGCCGTCGGTCGCGGTTGCGGGGCTGCTTAACACACAGGCGGAATTAAAGATGTTGAGCCCTTTGTTTTCCATGGCCCCCATATTGAAATGGTCGACAGCCACGATCATGAAAATATCGAGGTCATATTCCCGGCCATAGACTTCCTCGTCCCAGCGCATGGCTTTTTTCAGCGACGACATGGCGTGGGCACACTTGCCGATATTCTTCGCCTCGGTAAATATCTGCAGTTTCACCCGGCGCCCGCTGGCAGTGCTAAAACTGTCCTCGACACACTCCAGGTCACCCGCCACCAGCGCAAACAGATAGGCCGGCTTGGCAAAGGGGTCCTCCCAGGTGACAAATTGCCGCCCGTCATCCATGCGGCCGCGGTCGATCTCATTGCCGTTGGACAAGAGCACCGGGTACTGCGGCGGCGCCACTATACTGGTGGTGAACCGGGACATCACATCGGGACGATCGGGATAGTAGGTGATTTTGCGAAACCCCTCGGCCTCGCACTGAGTACAGTACATGCCGTTGGACAGATAGAGCCCCTCCAGCGAGGTGTTGTCCCCGGGATTGATGCGGTTGTGGATTTCCAGCAGGAACTCCGGCTTGTCAACCTGGACTGACAGCCCCTGCTGCAGCTCCCGGTAACGGGACGGCGGTAGAGGTTCACCGTCGACGGCGATATACAGCAGCTGCAGATCCACACCGTCCAGCCGCAGGGGCGGCAGCCCCTCCGCAAGTGCCGGATTGCGGCGTATCTCCAGGCTGGACTTCACCAGGGTGGAATTTGGTTCCAGTTCGAAACACAGGACAGTGCTATCAACCAGGTAATCGGGAAGGCGATAGTCTTTGCGATATACGGTATGGGGCCGGATGTCATTCATAAGGGGATTCGACAGAGGCGTTAAAACAGTGTCCCGCCCAGGGGGCGGTGGTGATGGCGCCCACTATACGGCAAACACCGCCGCTGCCAAGCGGCGATACTTCCGGGTGGGCTATGGGAAAAGCAGTTTCAAGGGGCAACTGCGCGGAGCAGGGACGCCCATGCCGTAATTCCCACCTGCCAGTGTTTAATTGGTCGCACAGGGTTTGCGCGTGGCAGCTGCAAGCCCGGGGACAGGAAGGCCGCGGGCGGCCTTTATCCTGTAACTTGTCAGTAACCTGCCGCGTGACCGTCCTTGCGGCTCTCCGAGGCTCCCCAGTAGACGCCCGCCGCATCCCGCATGATGCCCTGATAGCCGCCATAGGGCCCGCTTTCGAACCGAACCTTGTGCCCCATCTGCACCAGCTTGCGGCGGGTTTCCATGGGAAATCCGTCCTCCAGACTCAGGTATCCGCCATCTTCCATCACCTCGTCCGTGGGCTGGCTGGAGCCGGTGTGAAGTATACGCGGCGCGTCACCGGCCTCTTGCACATTGAGGCCAAAGTCAATCATGTTAATCATGATCTGCGCGTGCATCTGCGGTTGGGTGGCACCGCCCATGACCCCAAAACTCATCACCGGTTTGCCGTCCTTGGTGACAAAGGCCGGGATGATGGTGTGAAAGGGGCGCTTGCCCGGCTGGTACTGGTTGAAGTGCCCGGGCTTGAGGCTGAACATCTCACCGCGATCCTGCAGGATAAAACCCAGCTCCCCGGGGGTCATACCGGACCCCATGCCGCGGTAATTGCTTTGGATCAGGGACACCATATTGCCGTCCTTGTCGGCGGTGGTCAGGTAGATGGTATCCCCATGGCGCAGGGCGACTTCGCCCGCATCGTAGCGTTTGGCAGCCCTGTCAGGGTCGATGAGCTTGCGGCGCTCAGCGGCGTATTCCTTGGAGATCAACTGCTTGACGGGCAGCTTGTTAAATGCGGGATCGGCGTAGTATCTGGCCCTGTCCTCGAACGCCAGCTTCTTGGCCTCCGCGAACAGATGGACATACTCGGGGCTGGTCCTGCCCATGGCGGCCAGGTCGTAGCCCTCCAGAATATTGAGAATCTGCAGGGCGGCAATACCCTGCCCATTGGGTGGCAGTTCCCACAGGTCGTAGCCGCGGTAATTGGTGGAGACCGGCTCAACCCAATCCGACTTGTGCGCAGCCAGGTCCTCGTAGGACAGGAAACCACCATTCTCCTTCATGTAGGCGGCAATTTCCCGGGCGATATCCCCCTTGTAGAAAGCGTCCCGGCCACCCTCAGCTATGCGGCGGTATGTCTTGGCCAGGCGGGGATTGCGAAACACCTCCCCTTCCTGGGGCGCCTTGCCGCCGGGCATGAATGTCTCCTTAAAACCGGGAAACTTCTGCAGGAGAGGCACCGACCGGTTCCAGTAGTAAGCCACCAGTTGGGTCACGGGAAACCCCTGCTCGGCGTAGTCGATGGCCGGCGCCAGGAGGTCCGCCATCGGCAGGCGGCCAAACTTCTGGTGCAGCTCAAACCAGCCGTCCACAGCGCCGGGCACCGAGACCGGCAGAGGGCCGTGGGAGGGAATCTTGTGCAGACCATTGCTGGCGAAATACTCGAACGGCAGGGACTTCGGAGAGCGGCCGCTGGCATTCAGCCCGTAAAGTTTGCCCTCATCGGCGCTCCAGACGATGGCGAACAGGTCGCCGCCGATACCGTTGCCGGTGGGCTCCATCAGTCCCTGGGCCGCATTGGCGGCAATCGCCGCATCCACGGCGCTGCCACCCCGCTTGAGAATATCCAGCGCTATCTGGGTGGCTAAGGGCTGGCTTGTGGCCGCCATGCCGTGGGTGGCCAGTACCGGTGAACGGCTGGCAAAACCCTCGCCGTTGACGCGGTCATAGGCCGCGGCAAACCCTGTTCCGAGGAGCGTCAAACCCAGGCAGACAACGACAGCGATGCTATGTAAAAAACGCCTCATAGAATACGGCCCTCTCTTTATTTTTCCCGGCCGGTTACACTGCAACCGGATAACGGCACCAGTCTGCATATTTCCCCCCGGATAGCAAGTCAGATCAGCGAGGTTCCCAGTGCACAAGTTGCGCCTAACGGCAACGGCTATCATCCTGGCGATCGTGCTCGCCTCGGTACTGGCGTGGCAGCTGCGGGATCGAATTGCGGCAACCCTGCTGAACGCTGCACTGGGCCGGGTAAGTGTGCAGGAGTTGCGTGGGCTCAAGCTGCACTGGCGCAGCGTCTCGCTCCAATATCTGCGGCTTGAACTGGATTCGGGCAGCGCCGCAACCCTGACGGCGAAGGAATTGCACATTGCCAGCCCCTGGGGGCTGATGCTCGGCAGTGCACAAAATAAATCCAGGATTTCCCTGGCCCAACTGGATATAGCCACCCCCGCAACCCCCGCCCCCACAAGCGGCGTAGAATCCGGCCCGATAAATTCTGCGCAACCCAAACCGGCACCGGCACCACTGGCTGCCGCCGACCCCGACGCGCGGACGCAGAAAGCGGTCACCCCGCCAATTTCCCTGCGGCACCTGACGAAAAATCTGCAGCAGCGTATGCCGCTGGAAATCCTGGTGGAGCGGATCTCATGGGATCATCCGGAGCCGCTGTTAGGCCGGGTGCAACTCCGCCGGGATGACAAAACCCGGAGCACCCGCATTGAATTGTCCACCCAGTCCTCTGGGGATATCCCCGCATTGGAGGCAAGCCTGCGCCTGGGCTTCGCACCGAATCGGCTGCAACTGGACAGCCGTATCGCCATCGCGTCCCAGGACACCCCGGAGAGGCAGACCTTTTTTGCTTTCAATAGCGAAGCCGGACCCGGCGATAACATGGCCTGGCGCGTGCAAGGCACCGTATCCATCGATCTGGCTGCCACCAGCCGCCTGCCGGAAATCCTCAATTGGCGGCGCTATTTGCGCAGTGCAGACGGCGAACTGGCGATGTCCATAGAGGGCGTCATCCCCGATAATTTGCGGGCGCTGGACCGTTACAGGGATTTTTCTATCACTCTTGAGGCGCATTCCGTCGCCGTTGATCTCCCACAAACGCTGGCCGGGGTTCCACTGGCACTGCAGTTGAATTCCGACGCCCCCCTGGCAGCCGAGTTTGGAACACTGTCGCCCCTTCAACTGACGAGCCTGAGGGGCACAGGCGATCTCAGTTTGGCGTCCGGCAAAGGCGAAGGCCCGCTGCTGACAGCGCATCTGGCCGGAACGGTGGCGCGGCAACAGGGCTCACTGCGGGCCGAGGGCCAACTGCACACAGAACAGCTGGAAACAGTCCTGCAGGCACAAAAGCGGCACCTGGTGGACGGAGCCCTGGAGCTGAAAAACCTGCGCGGGCCGGTCGACTTTATTCTGCAGGCGCAAGTCCCGGGAGCGTATACAATACCGTCAGCCGCCCCGGCATTTCTGCGCAATGTCAAACTTCAGCTGCCAGAGGCAACCGGGTTGTCGATGGAAATCAGTGCCCTCCCGGCAGGCGCCTCCCCCCTGAGTGTCCTGGGCTGGGACAGCGGCCGGATAAAAATTGAAATACCCGCAGGCCTGACCCTGACCGCGAACCGGTGGCCCGGCGCTGTCCATGTGGCCGGAACAGAGATCGCCGTCTCCGCCCGGGAACGTTCGGGTGATCCGGATATCCGGGCCAAATTCACCGGGATTGCCTGCGAGGTCGAGCCCCCATTGCCGGCACCCGGCAATGGCAACGCAAAGAGACAAGGCGAAAAATTCCTCTGCAGCGCCGACTCCTCGATTCATATACCGCAGCTGTCGCTGCAGGAACTGGAAGCCTCAGTTGGCCGCGCCGATATAGTCACTCGGCTGCGCCTGTCCGGCAGCGCGGAAAAAGCCGAAGTGACGCTGCTCGATACGGCTATCAAGGCCGGCGGGGCCAGCTTGGGCCAGGCAGCTGCAGACTCCCTCCAGGTGTCCAGCTCCAAACTGAACTGCAATGCCTCCCCGGAATCAATCTCCTGCCGGGCTCCCCGGGTAGTCGTTGAATTTACTGCCATGCGTTTTGCCGACGATAGCGTCACTGGCACGGTGGTTAGCGAAGATCTCCGGTTCAGCCAGAGTGAAGACCAGCTCAGCTTCAGCGGCAATCTCAGCGAAAGCACTCTGCAACTGGATCTGCGCGATGGCGTTTCCGCCCAGACCCGGTTGAGCGGCAGGGTTGCGCTGGAAAATCAGCAGGTGACCAGCAGGCTGAGCGCCGAAATCGGCGATCTTCCGGTATCCGGTGACCTGTCCCTCAACCTTGCCACGAATGCCGGGCAGGCCGACTTCGATTTTGGCCCAGTGGCGTTCAGCCGCGACAAACCGCTCAGTGACCGCATCGCCGGCCTGCCGGTAGAAGTGGTTGCCGGAATCCTCTCCGGCGGTGGCCGGTTGCGCTGGCCCCAGGCGGAAGGTTCCAGCCTGACCCTCGAAGCGGATGGGATTGCCGCCACATACGGGGATATTTTTGTACTGGGCGTCTCCACCCGGGCCAAAGCGGTCCATCGTAAGGGGCACTGGCTGATCCCGGCCACCCCGGTTGCCATCGAAACCCTCGACCCGGGCCTGCCGGTGGAGCGGATCAGTTTCAGCCTGGCCCTGGTTCCGGAGCGAGACCTGGTACTGCGAGAGCTGCGGGGCAACCTCTTGCAGGGGTCCCTGGAGTCACAGGAACTGCGCTGGAATCTGGATGGCGAGGCACGCCACAGTGAAATTCTGGTCAGCGGACTGTCGCTGCAGGCGCTGGAACAACAGCTGGAGACCTCGAACCTCGCCGCAACCGGCACTGTTGACCTCAAGATACCCCTGATCACCGCTGGCGCAGGTGTGACTGTAGAGCGTGGAGAGATTACCGCTCGTGCTCCCGGCGGGCGGCTGCGATATTACGGCGCTTTCTCCCCCGCCATGCTGGCCGACAACCCCCAGCTCAAGCTGCTGGCGGGAGCGCTGGAGGACTACAGTTACCGCCAGCTGAGCGGAACCGTGGAGTATCCTCCCAGTGGCGATATGCAAATGCAGTTGAAACTGGTGGGCCGCAGTAAATCCCTGGCCGCCGACAGGGATCTGATCATCAATCTCAACCTGGAGAACAATATCCCGGCAATGTTACAGTCACTGCAAGCGGGCCGGGATCTCAGTGAAACTCTGGAAAAGCGCTTGCAATCGGCAACTCAATAGATTGCCGGATTAAAAACCGGGACTACTCCCCCCTGTTCAGATTGCGTTAAGCTAGCACTTGTAGACTAGCCTGGTTACATCCGCTCACGAACTTTTCCGGGAGCTGATTCGCAGACGGCCGCAGTGGCCGGCCTGTGCCAATAGTGACAGGGCGAGGAAATCCGGAGAGACAATAAATGACCACTTACCCTAGGCTCTCACTACTATTCGTGTCAGTACTGGCCCTATCCGCCTGCACGCCCACAGTGGCTGTGCAGGCTCCAAGCGAGCCGATTACGGTTAACCTGAATGTGAAGATCGAACATGAAATCCGCGTAAAGGTGGACAGGGACCTGGACGACGTGTTTGAAGATAAAGAAGGCATCTTCTAAGGAGGTGTAAGATGAATCTAACCAAAACTGCTGTGTTGGCCCTGGGCCTGTTTTTGGCGCTCCCCGCGCTGGCCATCACCCTCAACGAGGCCCGCTCCCAGGGACTGGTGGGAGAGGCCAACAGCGGCTACATCGCCATCGTCGACCAGAGTTCCCAGGAGCTGAAGCAACTGGTCAGTGAGGTGAACACCAAGCGCAAGCGCGAGTATGCGGCCATTGCCAAGCGTAACAACATCGACATTGCCCAGGTGGCGGCGCGGGCGGCGGAAAAACTGGAGGCGCGGGTCAAACCCGGAGAATACTACCAGGACACGCTGGGGCGCTGGGTCAGAAAATAACAAGTAGCCCGGCGGGGGAACAGTGCTACTCCCGACTGCCGTCGGCTTTAAATAACGGGATACTGCCTGGGAGCGCCGTTACTTTCACAACAACTGGCGCCGGCTTGTGGTAGCCGGCGCCAGCCTCCGCCCGATTGACCCAACTGCCAGGCTCGACGGGTCAATCGTTCTTCAATCTGCCAGATTCAAAAAAACACCAACTGCCAATTCAGACCATATGTAGAAAAAGGCCAGCGCCAAAACCACACCAACGAAAACCCGCTGCTGGGGTTTTATCCTTCTGGCAATCAAAACGTACAGGCTACAGGTCCCAAACAGCAGGGCTCCCATAGCGCCAAAGTCCCCGAAACTCCATTGCACCTGGCTGCTTAGCTGCATTGCGACAAAAGGTATTAGCAACAAAATACCTGTCGCGAGTGCCAGCCAGGCAAAAATACTGTTACGGGAAATTATATTTTTCATATCCGGTCACCTTGATTCAAAAATCCTCAGCGATTGACACAGCAACCCAGGTCAACGCAATCAGACTTCCGGTGGCCCGCTACAAGTTGGCAAACAGAGATTGGCTGTCCAGCCCCTGCTTCTCCATAACTTCCCGCAACCGCTTGAGTGCGTCCACCTGAATCTGGCGCACGCGTTCCCGGGTGAGGCCTATCTCGCGACCAACCTCTTCCAGGGTACTGGCTTCATACCCCCGCAGGCCGAAACGGCGGGAGACCACTTCGCACTGCTTGTCCGGCAATTCACCCAGCCAGCGATTGATACTTTCGAACAGATCACTGTCCTGGAGCAGTTCTGCGGGATCCGACTCCTGCTGGTCGGGAATGGTATCCACCAGGGTCTTTTCGGACGAGGGGCCAATAGGGGTATCGACAGAGGTTACCCGTTCATTCAGACCCAGCATACGCTCGACATCCTCCACCGGCTTTTCCAGCAGACTGGCGATTTCATCGGCGGAGGGTTCGTGGTCCAGCTTTTGCGCCAATTCACGGGAGGCCCGCAGGTAAACATTCAGCTCCTTAACCACATGAATGGGCAGGCGTATGGTGCGGGTCTGGTTCATGATCGCCCGCTCGATGGTCTGGCGAATCCACCAGGTGGCGTAGGTGGAAAAGCGAAATCCGCGCTCGGGGTCAAATTTTTCCACCGCCCGGATCAAGCCGAGGTTACCCTCTTCAATCAGATCCAGTAGGGCAAGGCCGCGACTGACATAGCGACGGGCAATTTTTACCACCAGGCGCAAATTGCTTTCGATCATCCGCTTTCTTGCCGCCCCATCACCGCGCAATGCCTTGCGTGCATAGTAGACTTCCTCCTCGGCTGTCAATAGCGGAGAAAAGCCAATTTCATTTAAATACAATTGAGTGGCGTCGAGGTTTTTCTGCAGGTGCCGGTCTGACTCGGCGACCCGCGCTCTTGCTTTAAAGAGGGATGCTTCGGAGTTTTTCTTCACTGTTGTTTTGCGATTGCGGCCCTTGTCATTATCCTCCGTTCGATTTGCCCGCCGCTGTTGCTCCACACTTAATTCTGCTGAAAGATCCGATTTTCCGGCCATAGGCCCGTCTTGTCGTTGTGCTTCCATTTCCCCGACTCCTTGTACTTTGCCGGTCCAGCCCCACCGCAGTGCGACAGATGCCTATCCAGCTCTGTCCGTGCGACAGCTAGTGGCCTCGGCCAACCTTGCGGGTGTGGCGCTTCCGGCGACTACGTAAAGTGGTACTCAGCAAAAATCCATTTTTATTTGCCGCAGCCAGGCTGGCATTATCCGGGTCGGGGCAGATAGGCAAGGGGATCAACCGGCTGACCGTTGCGGCGTATTTCAAAGTGGAGTTTGTTGCGATCGGTACCACTTGACCCCAACTCCGCTATCCTTTGCCCCGCTTTGACTGCACTGCCCTCGCCGACAAGCAACTTGTCGTTGTGGGCGTAAGCACTGAGGTATTCCCCACTGTGCTTAACGATCAGAAGTTTTCCGTAGCCTCTCAGCGCACTGCCCGCGTAAATCACGGTACCATTGGCCGCGGCCACGACAGAGTCCCCTTTTTCTCCGGCGATATCAACTCCCTTGCGCAAGGGGTCGCCTGCGCGAAATCCGTTGATAAGCTGCCCCCGGGCCGGCCAGTGCCAGCGGATTTTCGCCGCCACCCTGCCGGGCGCGGCCGGGCGTTTCTTTTTCGATGTTAATAATTTTGTATTTTTTCGCTTTGGAACAGCTGCCGGTCCGGCTTTCTTCGCTGACGTCTTAGACTTCTTTGTGGGAGTTGGCGATGGGACCGAAGCGTATTTCCGCCCCTCCAGCTGCAACCGCTGTCCGGGCCGGATCAAATAGGGGGGCGCTATGCCATTGATGGCTGCAAGATCTCTGTAATCCTTGCCATAACGCCAGGCGATGGAATAGAGCGTCTCCCCCTTGCTGACCAGGTGGGTGTTTATCCTGTCGCTGGAAGGCTGCTCCAGTGAACTGGTGGGGGCCAGATAACCACTACAGCCCACAAGCGCAAACAGTGTGAGCGCAGTGATTAAAATTCTAAACACGCCTGCATTCCAGCGGTTAGTCGTTTGGCAGTTCATCCACCCACACGCCAGCTTATCCCATTAAATTCGACGACATTTTATTATTCTCTTTTTACATCAAAGGCAAATATTTGCGCGAAAAGTTGTCTAAAAAAAGCCGCCAATTCGGTCCTGCAAGCGGCATAAAACCGTCATTTTCCGACCTGGAAAGGGCCCTATTGCTGCGCTTGGCACCACCCGTGACTCAGCCCGATTTGCCCCCGGCGCGTCTACCCCAATGGTCCACCGACAGCACCAGCAGGACAGCCGCCAGAAAAGCTATTATCGCCAGTCCCAAATAAGCATTCTCTCCTGTCTGAGCGACAAAATTCCAAGGCGATGTATTCGACAACATGGGCGCCAACTTTTCTCCCATCGCCACCCCGGTCCCGTCGACCAGCTTCCACGGCCAGATGATTTTGAGGCTGCCCATCAGGATGCCGGCCAGAAACGCCAGGGTCCGGGCCATAAAACGGCGCATCAGCCAGCTCAGCAGTCGGCTGAACAGCAACAGCCCTGTCACCGCACCCGCGGCAAAATACACTAAATTCAGCAATTGTAGCTGGTGCACCGCCGCCAGCACCCGGGGGTATATTCCGATCAACAGGAGGATAAAGGAGCCGGAGATTCCCGGCAGAATCATGGCGCAAATCGCCAGTGCCCCGGACAGAAACAACGTCAGCGGCGTCGCCGGAATTTGTCCGGGACGCAACTCGCTAATGGCGATCGCGACAAACAACCCCAGCAGCAAACAGACAAACACCGATACCGACCAGCGCGGAATGCGCCGTACAATGGGCACTGTGGAAGCCAGCACCAGACCGAAGAAAAAAGCCCAGACCAAAATGGGATAGGTTGCCAGCCAGTGGCCGATCAAGCGCGCCAAACTAAAAATACTGACAAGCACACCGGCGAAAAGCGCGAGCAGGAAACTGCCGTTGATATATTGCCAGGCTACCAGCGGCCCCTGGCGGCGCAGGACAGTGACACAGTGCGGGCCGATGCGGCTGAGGGATTCCAGCAGTTCGCGGTAGATGCCGGTGATAAAGGCAATGGTTCCCCCCGAAACACCCGGTACCACATCCGCCGCACCCATGGCCATACCGCGCAGAGCGATACCCCAGTAGCGATTGCTGCAAAATTCCGCCACTTTCACCGCACTACTCCACTCAACAAAGGCACAAAGCGCACCGGCTCCAGTTTTTCCACATCGAACTGGTCACTGTCCCCGCGGCGGGAGACCACCACCAGATGCTGCCGCTCCGCGCCCACCGGCATGACCAGCACACCGTCCGGCGACAACTGCTGTTTGAGTTCCGCGGGAATAGCGGACGGCGCGGCAGCGGAAAGGATGGCATCAAAGGGTCCCTTCTCCGGCCAGCCGAAACCGCCCTGGCTGAGAGCGGCTTCCACATTGTGAATGTTCAGCTCCCGCAGGCGCCGTCGGGCCTGCTCCAGCAGCGGCGCAATACGCTCCACCGAATAGAGGTGCTCCACCAGGCGCGCCAGGATCGCCGTCTGGTAGCCGGATCCGGTACCTATCTCCAGCACCCGCTGCAGCGACCTGGCCCGACTGAGCAACAACTCTGTCATTCGCGCGACCACATAGGGTTGCGAAATCGTCTGGCCGTAACCGATGGGCAGAGATGTGTCCTCATAGGCCCGGACGGCCAGCGCCTCGTCCAAAAACAAATGGCGCGGTGTCGATGCCATGACATCCAGCACTTGCTCGCTGGATATCCCCTCTTCCCTCAAACGCTGAATCAAACGGTTGCGTGTGCGCTGGGAGGTCATACCCAGGCCCTCACGTTTTAAGCGATCCACCAATGACTTGCCCCTTTCCACATCTGCCGGCCAGTGCCGCCGGCGCCACGGTGCTGACACCGTTTATTATTGCTTGGTTATTCTATGTTGGCGGCGGATGAATTGACCAGTTCGGCCAGCTCGCCCAGTACCGTTGTGGCAAATGCCCCGACGGGCAGGGTGAAAGACAGCTCGAGACTGTCTTCCTCCCAACTGTGCGCCAAATCTGCAGGTTCCAATATCAACCGCCGCCGTTCCTGCCGCAGTCCGCAGTGCTCCAGCCAGTCGCACCACTGCCGCCAGGGCGCCAGAAGGGCAGCTTCCAGTTCCCCCTGTTCGGCGGTGGCCGGATTGCGCCCCCGCCCCCAGAGGGGACCGCTGGGCCCGGTGTCCGGATCACCCGCCAGCTGCGCCCGCCAGTTCCCGGCGCGCACCCGCTCCCCCAGCACCTGGTTGAACAGCCAGCTGCGGGCGGCGGACATGGCAAATGCCTTTTCTCGCCTGGAGCAGCGGATACCCTCCTCCGCCAGGCTCCGGGCCAGATCCAGGTTGGCGCCGCGGCGGCCAAACCGCTGCTCGCCAAAGTAATTGGGCACACCGGCCGACAGTGCGGCCAGCAACTCCCTGGCGCCATCGCGATCGCCGCTTACCCGGCGCAGCCGGATGCGAAACCGGTTGCCATGGTGTTCTCCACGGCGCAACTTGCGCGGCCCGCGCCACTTTTGCAGCACACGGATCTGGTCGCTCTGCAGTTGCGTCCAGTCCGGCTCAGGCTTGCGGGGGAGGTAGACACTAAACCACTGGGTGGCTGCCGCATGCCGGTCCTTGAGACCACAAAAACCAATATCCTGACTGCGCACGCCCGCCAATCGGGCTATCTGTTGCGCCGCCCAGTGGGTGTTGGCGCACCGCTTGCACAGCTGCAGATAAACATGTTCCCCGGAGTCGGCGCGGTCCGGCGTGACCAATTCATCCACGGCGAAATCTTCGGGCAAAGTGCGAAAATCGGCCCGGATCGCCGGCCCTCCCAGGCCGCGGGGCCAGTTCAGATCCCACTCAGACATGGGTGCCCTCAAGCAGCACTGCGGCCTGAGCGGCGATGCCCTCTTTGCGCCCGGTGAAGCCGAGCCCTTCGGTGGTGGTTGCCTTGACGCTCACCGCGCTGACAGCCACCGCACAGTCGGCGGCGATATTGCCGCGCATGACGTCGATGTGCGGTGCCATCTTGGGTGCCTGAGCGATCACTGTGGTATCCGCATTGACCAGCCGATAGCCGCGCTGCTGGGCCAGCTCCATTACCTGTCGCAGCAATGCGCGGCTATCCGCGCCCGCATAGCGGCTGTCCGAATCTGGGAAGTGATGCCCGATATCCCCCAGTGCCAGCGCGCCCAGTATGGCGTCGGCCAGCGCGTGCAGAAGCACGTCGCCATCAGAGTGCGCTTTGAGCCCCCGCTCATGGGGAATCCTCACTCCACCGATGACCAGGTGATCACCGCAGTCTCCTTCGGCGGGGGAGCGGAAGGCATGGACATCGAAGCCCTGGCCGATGCGGAAGTTCACTGCTTGTCCTCTGTAGCTGCGTGGCGCAAACGCAAAATGGTTTCCGCCCACAGGATGTCGGCGGGGTGTGTGATTTTCACATTGTCCCTGTGCCCGGCAATCAGTTGCGGGGCATGCCCACCCAATTCCAGCGCACTGGCCTCGTCGGTAATCGCCGCCCCCTGCGCCAGGCCCTGGCGCAGACAGGAAAGCAGCAACCCCAGCGGTGCTTTTTGCGGGGTTTGGGCCAGCCAGATAAGGTCCCGGTCCAGAGTTTGCGCGACTCTAGTGGCCCCCGGCGACTCGGCACCACTCAGTTTTACCGTGTCACAGACGGGTTGCGCCAGCAGGGCAATGCTGGAGACCCCCGGCTCCAGGAGTGCCGCGACATCCCCCTGTGCGACACAGGGCCTGGCGGCATCGTGCACCAACACAGTGGTCCCGGGGGCTTCGTGCCGGCTCAGGAACTCCAGCGCAGCGAGCACCGAGTCCACCCGCTCGGCCCCGCCGGTAACCCTGTGCACCAGTGGGTGTCGCGCTTCGCCCAGGTGGGAGAAATAGGAATCCTCCGCCGATACAGCGACGACCACACCGGCGAGGCCGGGCCAGCTCAGAATATTGCGCAGGGTGACCGCCAGGAGCGGCCGGCCCAGTATCGGCAGGTATTGCTTTGGCTTGTCGGCACCCATGCGTTTGCCAACCCCGGCGGCCGGCACCACGACCCAGAAACTACTGCTCACTGCCGGAAGCCTCCTCGGGATCCAGAAAAATAAACAGCGTCTCGCCTTCCTTGATCAGGCCCAGGTCATAGCGGGCCTTGGCTTCGACGCCGTCGGTGCCCTCCTTCAGGCTGCGCACCTCTCGCGCCAGCTGCCGGTTGGCAAGCGCAAGGGCGGCATTTTTGTGCTGTTGCTGCTCCAGCTCCCGCTTTAGGCGGCTGACCTCGGCCAGACTGCCGTCACCGATCCAGAGGCGGTATTGGGTCATTAACAGCAGTGCGATCAGTGTCACCAACAGCCATCTCATGGCTTCCATCCCTCAGTGGGGAAGCGGCGGGAACCGGATATCCGTTGCCGCCGCCAGCCCGGGGCTTATTTAAATTCGGCGCGGCCGCGATAGGGCGCAGCGCCATTCAGTTCTGCTTCGATGCGCAGCAGGCGATTGTACTTGGCGACCCGGTCGGAGCGGCACAGGGAGCCGGTCTTGATCTGGCCGGCAGCGGTGGCCACTGCCAGATCGGCGATGGTAGTGTCCTCGGTCTCACCGGAGCGATGGGAAATAACCGCGGTGTAACCGGCGTCCTTCGCCATTTTGATTGCATCCAGAGTTTCGGACAGGGAGCCGATCTGGTTGAATTTGATCAAAATGGAATTGCCCACGCCTTTTTCAATACCTTCTTTCAGGATCTTGGTGTTGGTGACGAACAGGTCGTCTCCA
This sequence comes from Microbulbifer discodermiae, assembly GCF_040742695.1. Classification (NCBI taxonomy): domain Bacteria; kingdom Pseudomonadati; phylum Pseudomonadota; class Gammaproteobacteria; order Cellvibrionales; family Microbulbiferaceae; genus Microbulbifer; species Microbulbifer discodermiae. Next base: position 40,643 of record NZ_JBFLAB010000006.1, read on the forward strand.
ACCAGCTGAACCTTGTCACCAATCTTGTCAGTGAGGATCTTCCAGCCCTTCCAGTCGCTTTCATCCATTCCGTCTTCAATGGACAAAATGGGGTAGTTGGAAGCCAGCGTGGCCAGGTAATCCGCAAACCCTTCGCTGTTGAACTGCTTGCCCTCACCCGCCAGGTCATAACCACCATCGTTATAGAACTCCGAAGAGGCACAGTCCAGCGCCAGAGTGATGTCCTCGCCCAGCCGGTAGCCCGCCAGTTCCACGGCCTCGGCGATTACCTCCAGCGCCGCCTCGTTGGACGGCAGGTTGGGGGCGAAGCCGCCCTCGTCACCTACCGCGGTGCTGAGGCCATTGCCGGACAGCACTTTTTTCAGGCAGTGGAATATCTCCGCACCCTGGCGCAGCGCTTCTGCGAAACTGGTGGCCTTTACCGGCTGGATCATAAACTCCTGAATATCCACATTGTTGTCGGCGTGCTCGCCGCCATTGAGAATATTCATCATCGGCACCGGCATAGTGTACTCGCCATCACTGCCATTTATTTCGGCGATATGCCGGTAGAGCGGAACCTTTTTGGAGGCCGCCGCCGCCTTGGCCGCCGCCAGTGAGACCGCCAGTATGGCGTTGGCGCCCAGGTTGGATTTGTTCTCGGTGCCATCGGCGTCAATCATGGCCCTGTCCAGCGCACCCTGATCGCTGGCGTCCATCCCCCGCAACAGGTCGGCAATGGTGGTATTGATATTTTCCACTGCGGTCAGCACACCCTTGCCCAGGTAGCGGCCCCGATCTCCGTCGCGCAGTTCCAGCGCTTCGCGGGAACCGGTGGAGGCTCCGGACGGCGCACAGGCAGAACCGACGGAGCCATCCTCCAGTACCACATCGGCTTCCACTGTGGGATTGCCGCGGGAATCCAGTACTTCGTAGGCCTTTACTGCAATAATCTTGCTCATCAACAAGGGCTCCATATTGGCGGTTGGCTAAAGAATTCTGTTTACCCGGCGGCCTGCCGGGCACAGGAGATACGGGGTGCCGCGCCGGTACAACAGCGGGCAGACCCCGGCAAAAACTACTGGGTGCCCGCAGCGAGGGTATCCAACTCCGGGAAGCCCTTGACCAAATCATCCACGGCTTTCATTTGCGCCAGGAAAGGCTCCAGCTTGTCCAGCGGCAGGGCACTGGGCCCATCGCAGAGCGCCCGGTCGGGATCCGGGTGTGCCTCCAGGAACAGACCGGCAATGCCGATCGCCAGACCGGCTCTCGCCAACTCGGTCACCTGCGCCCGGCGGCCGCCCGAGGCGGCGCCGGAGGGGTCGCGCATCTGCAGGGAGTGGGTCACATCGAAAATCAGCGGGGCGCCTCCGGTAGACTCGATCATGGTGCGAAAGCCGAGCATATCCACCACCAAATTGTCGTAGCCAAAGCAGGCGCCGCGCTCGCATAAAATAATTTTTTCATTGCCGCCTTCGGCAAATTTCTCCACGATATTTTTTACCTGTGGCGGGCTCATAAACTGGGGTTTTTTGATGTTGATCACTGCCCCGGTCGCGGCCATGGCCGCGACAAGATCAGTCTGGCGTGCCAGAAAGGCCGGCAACTGGATGACGTCAACCACTTCCGCCACCGGTGCAGCCTGGCAGGGCTCGTGCACATCGGTAATCAGCGGTACCCCGAAGGTCGCCTTGATTTCCTCAAAAATGCGCAACCCCTGGTCCATTCCAGGTCCGCGGTAGGAGTGAATTGACGACCGGTTTGCCTTGTCGAAAGACGCCTTGAAAACGTAGGGAATACCCAGTTTTCCTGTCACTTCAACGCAGTGCTCCGCCACCCGCATGGCGAGGTCGCGCGACTCCAGCACATTCATCCCCCCAAACAGGGTAAAGGGCCGCTGGTTGGCCACCGACAGACTTCCCACCTGTACTGTCTTCATAATCCTAATTCCCAGTTATTTACCCGGGCATCCAGTGGATGACCCTTCATCGGTTGGATTGTCGCACTGCAACCCGCTTGCCCCACCGGCAACCTAACAGGCGTTGTCCCGAACACGGATGTTCGGGTCGCAAATCAAGTCTGCAACTGCTCGATTTCTCGTGGAGGGATTGCGGACAAATACCGCGACCCCGGGTTGAGGAAAGCCGGGGAAGGCTTTTCCGCAACCTGCATAGTAGTCAGTTGCCGTTGTGCTCCATCGCGGCGGCAATAAAGCTCTCGAACAGGGGATGCCCGTCCCGCGGGGTGGAGGTGAATTCCGGGTGAAACTGGCAGGCGACGAACCAGGGGTGCTCCGGCAGCTCCACCATTTCCACCAGTGTGTCGTCGGCGGACCAGCCACCGATTTGCAGGCCGGCCTGTTGCAGCCGGTCGACAAAGTTGTTGTTCACTTCATAGCGGTGGCGGTGGCGCTCCACTATTACATCGGCACCGTAAATCTCCCGGGCCTTGCTGCCTCTGGTCAGGCGACACTCCTGCCCGCCGAGACGCATGGTACCGCCGAGATCCGACTGCTCATCGCGGGTTTCGACTTTACCCTCACTGTCGATCCACTCAGTAATCAGGCCGATAACCGGATTGGAGGTCTCCACATCGAACTCTGTGCTGTTGGCATCCCTAAGGCCCAACACATTGCGCGCATACTCAATGACCACTGACTGCAGGCCGAGACAGATACCCAGGTAGGGAACGCCGTTTTCACGCGCATAGCGCACCGACTCCAGTTTGCCCTCGAGACCGCGCTCGCCAAAGCCGCCGGGCACCAGCACGGCGTCGGCCCCCTTGATAAGGTCCAGGCCGCCCTTCGCTTCCACGTCTTCGGCGTTGATAAACTCGATATTCACCTTGCAGCGATGCTTGATACCCGCATGGGTCAATGCTTCGATCAGCGACTTGTAAGCGTCCAGCAACTCCATGTATTTACCGACCATGGCGATATTCACCTCCCGCTGCGGATGCAGTTTGCCATCCACCACCGAGTCCCACTCGGACAGGTCCGGAGCCGCGCACTCCAGTTGCAGCTTTTCAACCACGATATCGTCAAGACCGAAATCGTGCAGCAGGCGGGGCACGCCGTAGATGGTTTTGACATCCGGCAGCGGCACCACAGCGCGCTCCTCCACATTGGTAAACAGCGCTATCTTGCGGCGGGAGTCCGCATCTATCTCGCGCTCGGACCGACACAGCAGAACGTCCGGCTGCAGGCCGATAGAACGCAGCTCTTTGACCGAATGCTGGGTGGGCTTGGTTTTGGTTTCACCGGCGGTGGCGATATAGGGTACATAACTGAGGTGGATCAGCAGGGCTCCGTGAGCCCCCAGTTCTACCCTCAGCTGGCGCACGGATTCCAGAAACGGCTGCGATTCTATGTCGCCCACGGTGCCGCCAATTTCGACTATGGCCACGTCCATGTCGCGGCCACCCTCGATCACCCGCCGTTTGATCTCGTCAGTGATATGGGGAATCACCTGCACAGTGCCGCCCAGGTAATCGCCGCGGCGCTCTTTGCGCAGCACCGTCTCGTAAACCCGGCCGGTGGTGAAATTGTTGCGCTTTGACATGCGCGTGCGGATAAACCGCTCATAGTGCCCCAGATCCAGGTCGGTCTCGGCACCGTCCTCGGTGACGAAAACCTCACCGTGCTGGAAGGGGCTCATGGTGCCCGGGTCGACATTGATGTAGGGATCCAGCTTGAGGATGGTCACCTTGAGGCCGCGGGCCTCGAGAATGGCCGCCAGGGAGGCAGAGGCGATACCTTTCCCCAATGAGGAAACCACGCCACCAGTGACAAATATATAGCGTGTCATGCAAAACCTTGGTCAGTTGGGTGCCCGACGAATTCGGGTTTCGGGACTGGCGCGGACAGACGCTTGTGCGCCCGCCACTGCCTCGGGATGGGAAACCAGAGTAACAGAAACGCCTTTTTCGCTCAATCGAAAAACGCTTCCCAACGCCATCTGGGAGGAGCGGAAGGCGGCTGGGCACAGGACGGGATCTGACACAGAAACAAGTCGCCCACCGCCAGCAGCCTCTCTTCTGCAAAGACCAGCGGTACCCGGTCCCGAAGCCACGGCTCCAGCCCCCGCTCCTGCAGCAGCTTTTTCAGCGCCTGCGAGTGCTGGCGGCCCAGGGGTTTGGCGCGCTCCCCTCCCCTGCGGTAGCGGACCATATAATCCCCCGGCGGCCAACCCGGCGAAGGCGACAGACACCCCCCGCCCGGCAACAACAGGGCATCCCGGCCATTCCACAACTGTTGCGTGCCGGCCGGGGCCGCTATCGGCAATTGCGGAGTCAGATACAGACGCTGACGGTAGCGGCGAAACACAACTGGCCCATGTTCCAGCACCGGCGAGCGGTCCGCAGCGGCCTCCACCAGCTGACGCCACAGCTCCGCCAACTGGTCCGCAGTGAGTGGGGCAGCGCCGGCCAGATGCAGCCAGCCCCTGATCAGGTTATTGCGCCGGCCGGCAATCAGGGCAGCCAGTTCCGCCAGCGCGACACTCTCCCCCAGACGCTCAGCGCGGCGGCCGCACACCTCTAGGTCCGCATCCGCCACTTCCCTCAGCAACTGCGCGGACTCCCGCAGATGTGACGCCGCGACGGAGATCCGCTGCGTGGCCGGCCAGCGCGCATTCAGTGCCGGCAGTACCCGATGGCGAAGATAATTGCGCTCAAACCGCAGCTCTGTATTGCTTTCATCCTCAATCCACTGCAAGCGGTGCCTGCGCGCATAGCTCAGCAGTTGGCTCCGCGGCACCTGCAACAGTGGTCGCAGCAGCAGTCCCGCACCCAGTGCACGGCTATACGGCATCGCCGACAGACCCTCGACCCCGGCGCCGCGCATCAGCCGCAGAAGGAAAGTCTCGGCCTGATCATCGGCATGATGCCCCATCAATAGCTGGTCACCGGACTCCAGCAACTGGGCAAAGGCGTTGTAGCGGGCATTGCGGGCACCCTGCTCGACACCGCCATCCGCTGCGTCCACGCACACGCGGATTTCGCGCAATGGCACTCCCCAGGCCCCGGTCGTGGCGGCGCAGTGGGTCGACCAGGCATCGGCGTTGTCCGACAGGCCGTGGTGCACATGGACCGCCTGCAGCGGCTGCCCCTGGCGGCTCAGCAGGTGCAAAAGGACAGTGGAGTCCAGACCGCCGGAATATGCCAGCCAGCGGTGAGCCGAACAGGGATGGTCCGCGAGAAAATCCTCAACGATAGATTCTAGGTCCCTCATAAAAACCGCTCCAGACTGGCCCTCAGGGCGTCCACCATCCTCATTATTTGTTTGCATCCACACATGTTTTTGCACTATCGAACAGGAAATCCCCAAAAGCCAACGCTGAGGTCAATACCTATGAACTGTTTGGCCAATTCGGGCGGGTGGATCCAGGCTGATTGCCACCCTGTTGTTTACAATTGATTGTACAAACTGCCCAACATTATTGATCAAAAATAAATTCGAATTACCGGCCTGCAAAATCGGGAAAAAAACCTAACCAAACTGGGCCCAAAACAAAATTGTTGCACTTATCAGGGCAGGGGCGAACGGGCCAGCCACAGTGAAATCCTTCTAGCCAAAAATCCACTGCCAGCAATTACCCGATCCCCATCACTCGTGCAGCGGTGGAACAAACAAAGTGCGGTACCACAGCGATTTTTTCTATCACCAATGGCCGAGTGGTGATACAGTTGGCTGGCATAAAAAAGTTTGTCAATCACTATCCCGCAGAGTGTCTTATGATTCAGTTGGTTGTTGATTCCGGCTGTGACCTACCGGATGATTTTTTGCGCAAATTTTCCATTCCAGTACTGCCTCACATTGTAAGCGTAGGCAACGACACCTTTGGCGACCAGCGCAACCCAGCACAAATGTCCCACTTCTATTCATTGTCGCTGGTGGATCGAGCCCACCAGATTGTTACCGGACCGGCGCCGGTGGAAGAGATAGAGACGGTCCTGGAATCCCTGGTGCAAAAGGGATATCGCGACATAGTGGTACAGACCATCAATAGCATTAACAGCCCCACCTATACCAATGCGGTTACAGCCGCAGACAGGCTGGGGGAATCTCCGGCGAATGACGCGGTGCGAATACACACCATCGATTCGCATACTCTGTTCAGCGGCCAGGGGCTACTGGCACTCTATACACTTGCGCAAATTCAGCGCGGCCGCACCGGCGAGCAGGTGAAGGCGCAAGCGGAAAAATTTCGCCGCAAAATACACGGCTATGCGGCAATCAAGGATGTCTACTATGTGCGCCAGCGCGCGCGCAGCAAGAACGAGAAGAGTATCAGCTGGTTTAAGGCCGTGGCCGCCAAGCTGTTCAAACTGCACCCGATCCTGTCCATCCACCACGAGGGAAGTACCGTTACCAACACCGTGCGCGGCTACGGCAACTGCACCGAGACCCTGTTCCAACTGGCTATCGACAAGATCCTGGACGGTGAACTACTGGTACCCACAATAGTGGTGAGCATCGCCGGCAAGCTGGAGGATCTGGATCGGGTCCGCGGCTTCAAAGCGCTGCAGGAAGTGGCCGAGGCGCGCAAAATCCAGATCTACAGATCCGTGATGAGCCTTTCCGGCGGTATCAACCTGGGGCCCAACACCGTTTCTCTGGCCCTGGCTGCGGAAAACCCCTGAACTATCGGGCTCCGGTGAATAAATTTCCGCGGCTCAACAGCTGCCGCATTTTGGCGCCAATTGCCAAAAATTACCCGGAAAGGGTCCGACCGCCCACTAAGAAGCCAGGTTGCCGTAACTCATCAGGCGCTGGTAGCGCTTTTCCAACAGCTCATCGATAGGTAGGCCGCACAGATGATCCAGTTGTACCGCCAGCCGCTCCTGAAGTCGCGCGGCCATGGCATCGGGATCCCGGTGGGCACCCCCCAATGGCTCGGCGATGGTTTCATCCACAATACCCAGCTCTTCGAGCACGCTGGAAGTCACCCCCATGGCCTCGGCGGCCAGCGGTGCCTTTTCCACTGTTTTCCAGATAATGTTGGCGCACCCTTCCGGAGAAATCACAAAGTAGGTTGAGTACTGCAGCATGTTCAGCTGATCGCCCACGCCTATGGCCAATGCGCCCCCCGAGGAGCCCTCGCCGATGACCGTGCAGATAATCGGCGTGCGCAGACGGGACATGACCGCCAGATTCTGCGCTATGGCCTCGCTGATACCACGCTCTTCACTGTCGATACCGGGATAGGCGCCGGGGGTATCGATCAGCGTCAGTACCGGCAATTTAAAGCGCTCCGCCATCTCCATAATCCGCAGCGCCTTGCGGTAGCCCTCGGGTTTGGGCATACCAAAGTTGCGCACCACCTTGTCGTTGACACTGCGCCCCTTTTCTTCACCGATTACTGCCACCGGCCTGCCGTCGAGGCGCGCTATACCGGAAATGACCGCCTTGTCGTCGCCAAAATGGCGGTCTCCGTGCAGTTCATCCCAATCGGTGAAAATGCGCTGGATATAGTCCTGGGCATAGGGTCTCTGGGGGTGGCGGGCCACCTGAACGATTTGCCAAGGGGTCAGGTCGGCGTAAATGGATTCCGTCAGACTGTGGCTCTTCTCCCGCAGGCGGGCCACTTCGTCGGCGATATTCAACTCGTTGTCATCACCGACATGCTGTAATTCCTTGATCTTGCTTTCCAGCTCGGCTATCGGCTGTTCAAACTCGAGGAAATTGAAATTCATGCAATCCGCGCCTTCAACTTTCTATTGACCCGGTCCGCGGCCGGGTCTACCACAATCTGTTTACGACTCACCGATGAACCGTCCGGTGCCGCCTGTCCTGTCAACCCCGCCCTATACCTGGCAGCAGCGGGATGACTCCCGGCCATAATGGCGGCATAGCTTACCCCCATGAAACCGGGCAGTCGAGGAATCTTGCCATTATGCCGGCTGCCGCGTCCGTTATCTCCCCGGCCACCGCTAGTCGCATTTACCATAGTCCAGAAAAACGCGCTCGCGCCCCAACAGTTCGCGCAGAGACTGAACAAGCTGGTCGCTGGGTTCCACCAGCCATTGCTGCGGAAGGCGGAAGCTGCCACGGGCGTCGTTTAGTTCAACCACCAGGTTCACCGGGCAGGCGCTGGCGGGGCCCGCTGTATAGGGTTGCAGGCAGGCAGACAGGCGCTTGGCCAGCCCGGACTGCGCTGTGGCGCCCTGCAGGCACAGGCGCAGCCCGGACACGCGCTCCCGGCGCAGCTCATTGAGCGTCGCCACACTGTTCACAGTCATTTTCAGGCCGCCACTGTAGTCGTCCGGGGCCACCTGGCCATCCAGTACCAACAGGGAATCCTTCACCAGCTTTTCGCGGTGCTCGGCAAACGACTCGCTGAACACAGCCGCTTCCAGGCGCCCGCTACGGTCATCCAGCGTAACCAGCGCCATGGATTCACCGCGCTTGGTTTTCATCACCCGCATGGCCACCACCAGGCCGGCCACCTTCTGGCTCTCCTTGCCCGGCTTGAGATCGGCAATGCGCGCTTTCACCAGATACTTGAGTTCGCCTTCGTATTCATCGATGGGATGACCGGTGAGGTAGAGGCCCAGGGTGCCTTTCTCCCCCTCCAGGCGCTCGCGAATATTCCAGCTGCGGGTGCGGCGAAAGTCCGCATACACATCACCACTGGAAGCCGAGGGCACCACTTCACCGAACAGGTCCATCATACCGGCGCTGGCATTTTTGGCCTGCTGCTCCGCCGCCTTCACCGCCTCATCCAGAGCGTTGAACAGTACCGCCCGGGCGTAATTCAGTCCATCCGGCCCGTCTGCCCGCGGGCCGATACTGTCCAGGGCGCCAGAGCGCACCAATGCCTCCAATGCCCGCTTGTTCACCCTGCGCGGATCGATACGGGAGCAGAAATCGAACAAATCGGTGAAAGGACCGGCCTCTTTGCGGGCGGCGATAATATTCTCGACCGGCCCCTCTCCCAGTCCCTTGATAGCCCCCAGACCATAGATAACCCGGTTGTCTTCATCCACCGAAAACTGATAGCCCCCCAGGTTCACGTCCGGCGGCACCAGCACCAGCTGCATCGCGCGGCATTCCTCGATAAAGGTCACCACCTTATCGGTTTTGTCCATGTCGGAAGACATGGTGGCAGCCATGAACTGCGCCGGGTAATGGGCCTTCAGCCACGCAGTCTGATAGGAAACCAGGGCGTAGGCGGCGGAGTGGGACTTGTTGAAGCCGTAGCCGGCAAATTTCTCCACCAGATCGAAGATCTTGATAGCCAATTGCGGATCGACGCCCTGCTCCTTGGCCCCCTCTTCAAAGGTAAAGCGCTGCTTGGCCATCTCTTCCGGCTTTTTCTTGCCCATGGCGCGGCGCAGCAGGTCAGCCCCGCCGAGGGTATAGCCCGCCAGTTCCTGGGCAATCTGCATTACCTGTTCCTGGTATACGATGACCCCGTAGGTGGGCTCCAGAATGGGCTTGAGCTTGTCGTGCTGGTATTTGGCATCCGGATAGGCCACCTGGGCGCGGCCGTGTTTGCGGTTGATAAAATCATCCACCATGCCGGACTGCAGCGGACCCGGCCGGAACAGCGCCACCAGTGCGATCATATCCTCGAGGTTGTCCGGCTGCAGGCGCTTGATCAGGTCCTTCATACCGCGGGATTCCAACTGGAACACCGCCGTGGTTTCCCCTTTCTTCAGCATTTTGAAAGTGGTTTCATCGTCCAGCGGCAGCGCTGCGATATCCAGGGGCTGCAACCCGTCCCGGGCGCGCTTCTGGTCCACCATGCGCTTGGCCCAGTCGATAATGGTGAGGGTGCGCAAACCGAGGAAGTCGAACTTGACCAGACCCGCGTCTTCCACATCGTTCTTGTCAAACTGGGTCACCAGGCCGCCGCCGGTTTCATCGCAGTACAGGGGCGCAAAATCAGTCAGTTTCGTCGGGGCTATCACCACGCCGCCGGCATGCTTGCCCACATTGCGCGCCACCCCCTCCAGCTGCAGAGCCATCTCCCAGATTTCCTGCGCCTCTTCGTCGGTGTGCAGGAAATCCCGCAATACCTCTTCCTGCTCGCGGGCCTTGGCCAGTGTCATGCCCACGTCCGGCGGAATCATTTTCGACAGCTTGTCGGCGAGGCCGTAGGACTTGCCCTGCACCCTGGCCACATCCCGCACCACGGCCTTGGCTGCCATGGTGCCGAAGGTAATGATCTGGCTCACCGCCTGGCGACCGTAGTTGTCGGCCACATAGCCGATCACGCTGTCGCGCTTTTCCATGCAGAAGTCGATATCGAAATCCGGCATGGAGACCCGCTCGGGATTCAGAAAGCGCTCGAACAGCAGGTCGTACTGCAGCGGATCGAGATCGGTGATGTCCAGTGCATAGGCCACCAGCGAGCCGGCACCGGAGCCCCGCCCCGGCCCCACCGGAACATCGTGTTCCTTGGCCCAGCGGATAAAGTCCATCACGATCAGAAAGTAGCCGGGAAATCCCATCTGGATGATGATGTCCAGTTCAAAGCGCAGCCGCTGCTCATACTCCGCGCGCCTTTCCCCATAGTCGGGCGCCGACCTGTCGAGTATTTTCGCCAAACGGCGCTCCAGACCCTCCTGCGAGACCTGCTGGAAAAACTGGTCTTCCGTCATTCCCCCGGGGATCGGATACTCGGGCAGGAAATACTTGCCCAGTTGAATCGGTGTCGAGCAGCGCCTGGCGATCTCGACCGTGTTCTGCAACGCTTCGGGAATATCGCTGAACAGCTCCCACATTTCGCCGGCGGTGCGGAAATACTGCTGCGCTGAATAGCGGCGTTCGCGGCGTGGATCATCCAGGGCGCGGCCCTCGTGGATACAGACGCGTACCTCGTGGGCCTCAAACTCGCTCTGTTCGAGAAACCGCACATCGTTGGTGGCCACCACCGGCAGCCCCAGTTTGGTGGCCAGGTCCACTGCAGCGTGCAGGTACTCCTCATCCCCCGCGCGGCCGGTACGCTGCAGTTCCAGGTAATAGCGCCCGGGGAAAATCCCTGCCCAGTCCCTTGCCAGCTCCTCCGCCTGGGCTGTGCGGTGCGCCACCAGGGCGTGCCCCACATCCCCGTATCTGGCGCCCGACAGCATCAGCACACCCTGGCTGTAGGCAGGCAACCACTCGCGACGCACATAGGCATTGCCGTGGTACTGGCCCTCCATCCAGGCCCGCGACATCAGCTCAGTGATATTGCGATAGCCGTCGCCATTCATCGCAAACAGGGTAAACAGGGTGGGCTTGTCCGAACCGCCCTCACTGAGCCAGAAATCGGCGCCGGTCAGGGGCTTGATGCCGGCCCCGAGACAGGCCCGGTAGAATTTGATCTGACCGTAGAAATTAGTCTGGTCCGTAAGCGCCAGTGCCGGCATTTCCAGCTCCGCCGCCCGCGCCACCAGCGGCTTGATCCGCACCAGTCCGTCGATCAGGGAAAATTCCGAGTGGGTTCTGAGATGGACAAAAGTCTGGGTCATAAATTTCTTGTGCAGTATTTTGATTTTACAAAGGGTACCGGGGCCGCGGTGGCCGCAGCAATTGGGCGCCGCTGCCCGGCAGCGGGACTCCAACCGAATTCAGTTCGGAGGCCAGGGGCTTGATTGCCCAACGGGGCGCAGAGAATCCCCCGGCCCAGGCCTGCCATTATCCGTATCAGCCGCCGCCCTGGCCAGCCGACTCAGGGACAACCAGAGACTTTTTGGAAAGGGGGAGGGATAGGTGACAGGGGACTTATCCAACCGGCACGCCAATAGATGCCCCCGCATCCATTTGGATATCCGACTGCCACCGGTGATTTCCGCGAGGTTATGGGGAATCGCCGCTACGAAACCTCTGATTAATGGCTGGTGGCGCCCCCAACGAGGGGGGCTTCACCAATGGCAAAGGCCCTGACCGCAACCCGGACCGCCAGCTCCGGACTCGCCGGATTGAACGGGTGCGGGGGTGATGAAGGGGGCCTACTGCAGTCCCAGCACCTGCTTGCCTTGAATAAAGGTGACATCCACCGGGATCTTGGCTGCCGCCAGCCGGTCCAGGTCCGCCTGCAATTGGGTACCGACGACACCCTTGTCCTCCAGGAGTGCCTTGGCCTGCGCATAGTCCCCGTCTCCCTGGATGGTGAGTATCAGGTTGGACAGCTTGGTCATGGCCGCCTGCATCTTGTCGAAGTCGACCCGATACTGACCTGAATCCGGGTCGCGGCTAAAGGCCCCCTCCTCTTTGAAGAAGTTGAAACGCATCATATTGGCCTTGCCGTGGGCACTGGCGGCACCGAAACGCACACTGCGGAAGATACTGGCGAGAAAGGTGACATAGTTGTCCATCAACTCCCCATCTTCAATCTCACCCTTTTCGTGCAGGCGGGTAACCATGTAGAGACCCAAGATATCCGCCTTGCCCTCTTCCAGTGCCGAGGAGGTTTCCTTCAGTGCTTGACGCACATTACTGCCATCGGTGACGGTCTTTTTAATTCCCAGACCATGGGCCACTTCATGGAACATGGTATTGGCGAAAAATGCCGGGAAGGTGATGTGCTGACGCTGATCCTCGGCGATCAGTTGTTCACTGATCGGCACCAGTATCTTGTCGAACTTGGCGCGCATGGCGTTCTTCAGTTGCAGGCGGCGGGTGCCCTTCGCCAACTGCACCTCCTCGTCGTTGGGCAGATTGATGGCGATGGTTTTTGAGCCGGCATTGCTGTGCCCCGCGTAATAGAGGACATCGTAGGCGTTCAGGTCTGAATCGGTGCCGGGCTCTTCGGCCTTGTACCTGTCCTCCACCGGCAGGCCCCGCTGCAGCTCCGGCAGAAAAGCGGCAAACCGCGCCAGTTTCTCGCTCCACTCCATGTCCTTCAGCAGCACATAGGATTCATAGGCGGTGCGATAGGCGAACAACTGATCCTCATAGTTTTCGATGGGGCCTATCACCACATCGATGCGATTGTCCTTCATATCCATCCACGCCATATCACTGGGGCGGAAGTCATCCGACACCAGTGCGTCGGCGCGCAGTTTCAGATAGCCGCCGAATTCCCGGTCCTGCGCCAGTGCAGCCGCCTTGCGCAAAATATCCGCCGCGCGATGCAGCTCCTCCCGGTAGGCGACGTGATAGGGAACCAGCTCCAGATTCCCATCTTCATCGCGCCGCACCAGGGAGTAGAGGCCTTCCTTGCCCGGTTGGTTCCAGGCTTCGAACTCCGCCTTGGTCATATCCGCAGGGTAGAAACGGGCCCCCAAGGGCTTGCGGCCGTATCCCTCGATAAAAGGCTCGTTGTTGTTCAGCCGGTCCCAGGGACCGTAGTTGATACGCGCAAATTCCCGCTTGCGATTGTCCTCTATGTCAGGCAGCAGCTCCTCTGCCGGGCCATAGGACTGCAGCCAGAACAGCCGGTCCATAATCTGACTGGCGTCGATCAGCAAGCCGATCATCTGGCGCTGGTCGTCGGACAAATCGGAGAGATCCGCGTTCAACTCCACCGGCACATAAATTTCAAAACGGTCGCTGGGTTCCAGCGCCGCCGGCTCGGCGGCAGTGGACCCGGCCTCCTCTTTGGCGACCGGTTCGGAATTGGTGTCGGTCTGTTGCCGCGCGTCGCGCGGGGAGCAGCCGGCCGCCAGGGCCAGGGCCAGGGCCAGCAGCACGGCACTTAACTTTGCAGTGTTCATAAGCGATCTGCCTGTCTTATTTTAAGTCCGGCGCCACATTAGTCCGGCCCGGCCAATTTATCAAGGCTGGCTGTCACACCAGACTGGCATCCCGCTGCTGCTGTTGCAGCCGCCACAGGGCTGCGTAGTGGCCATCGCCGGCGAGCAGTGCACTGTGGCTGCCCCGCTCCACAATCCGGCCCTGATCCAGCACCACAATCACATCCGCATCCACCACCGTCGAAAGGCGGTGCGCTATTACCAGGGTGGTCTGTTCGCTGGCCACTTCCCGCAGGGCGGTGAGGATGCCCCGCTCCGAGTGACTGTCCAGGGAGGAGGTGGCCTCGTCGAACACCATGATAGGCGGCTTTTTCAGTAGGGCTCGCGCAATGGCCACCCGCTGTTTTTCGCCACCGGACAGCTTGAGGCCCCGCTCACCCACCTGCGTGTGAACCCCGTCGGGAAGCTGCTGCACAAAATCGTAGAGCTGGGCATGGCGTATGGCCTCCATGACTTCCGCATCGGTCGCACCGACGCGGCCGTAGCGGACATTTTCCAGAATCGACTGGTTGAACAGTACCGCATCCTGTGGCACCACGCCGATGGCGCGCCGCAGAGAGGCCTGGCTGACGGCGCGAATATCCCTCCCATCCACCAGGATGCGCCCCGCCTTGGGGTCGTAGAAACGGAACAGCAGTTTGAACAGGGTCGATTTGCCGGCACCGCTTGCGCCGACAATAGCCACCTTTTGTCGCGCCTCCACCGCAAAACTGATCCCCTGGAGAATCTCCCGCTCCGGGCGATAGGAGAAATGCACCCCCGCAAATTCCACACGTCCGGACGGCACCAGCAGCTCCGGCTCGTCGTCGCTATCCTTTACCGCCGGCTCCACCGTTAACAGCCCAAACATCTTCTCGATATTGGCCAGGGCGCCTTTCATCTCCCGGTAGACGAAACCGAGAAAATTCAGGGGAATAAAAATCTGCATCATAAAGGCATTGATCAGCACAAAATCACCGATGGTCATATTTCCACGGGTGACGCTCACAGCGGCCAGAACCATGGCGCCGGTCATGGCCCCGGCGATGATCGACGCCTGACCGGCGTTCAGCGCGAACAGCGACAAGCGGTTTTTGCGCCGCGCCCTCTCCCACACGGCCAGTGCCCTGTCGTAGTGGTCCGCCTCGTGCTGCTCATTGCCAAAATACTTGACGGTTTCATAATTGAGCAGACTGTCCACCGCATGGCCACTGCTCTTGGATTCCGCTTCGTTCAGTTCGCGCACAAAACGTGTGCGCCACTCTGTCGCCATTACTGAAAAGCCGATATAGACCAGTACTGCACCCAGCACCAGCAAAGCCAGGACTGCGCTGTAGTTCCACCACAGCAGCCCCGCCACCAGGACAATCTCCACCAGTGTCGGCACTATATTGAACACCATAAAGCGCATCAGAAACCCGATGCCGGCATTGCCGCGCTCAATATCGCGCGACAAGCCACCGGTGCGGCGATTCAGGTGGAAGTCCATGTCCAGCGAATGCAGATGGCGAAAAACCTCCAGACCGATGCGGCGCTGGGCGCGCTCCGTCACCCGACCGAAAATCGTATCCCGCAGCTCCCCGAACAGAACACTGCAAAAACGCACCGCACCATAGGCCAGCAGCAGACCCAGCGGCAGGGCTATTATGGCAGCGGCCCCGCCCGCCGCGTCGAGGCTATCGACAATGTGCTTGAGGATGAAGGGAAGGCCCACACTGGCGAGCTTGGCGCCAATCAGGCACAGGAGCGCCAGCAGAACCGCCTGGCGGAATTCCAGCAGATAGGGAAACAGGGTTTTGAGCGCACCCCAGTGCACATCCTCCAGGGCGACCGTGGATTTGGATCTCGGCATGTAAAACTCAACTGGTTGTGGCGGGTATTATATTAACCCGACAACGCAACAAGTTGCCCGGTTAATAGTGGCTGACACCAGACAATGCTAGGGCCTGTTGAAATTCGAAGAATTTCGATGCCTGCTACCGGAATATGGATGTTCCGGCAAAATCGATGACGCCTAAGTCGTTGATTTTGGGAGAAAAGTGAAAATCACATTTTTCGCTTTTCGTGTGTTGGAAAAGGCAGGATGCCTTTTCCAACAACCTGCTAGGGGGACCTCTGATTAATTCAGAGCCCGCAAAGGCAGGTCTTCCCGGTGCTCCATTGCGACGTCAAGTATCCGGGTAAGAAATTCACACAGTACGCCGGCGGTGAAGCCCCAGATCTCATATTCCTGAAACTGATAGGCGGGCAGATCGATGGCGCGCTGGTCGATGGTGACGCGGTCGGTGCGAATGCGCGGGTCCGCCAGGAAGAAAGACAGTGGCACCCGGAAAACAGCATCCAGTTCTCCGGGATTGGGGGACAGCTCCACATCGGGCGACACAATGCCAAGCCATGGGGTTACACGCACCTGCCAGCGGGTGGTTCGGGTCCACAGGGGGCCCAGTACCCTGACCGACTCGGCCGGCACGCCAATCTCTTCCTCCGCCTCCCGCAGAGCCGTATCCTCCAGGGAGGCGTCGCCCGGCTCCCAGCGGCCACCGGGCAGAGCCACCTCCCCGGAGTGCGTAGACAGGTGTTGTGAACGCAGGGTGAGAATGACTTCAGGGTCGGACTTGTCCGTCAGGGCCAGCAACACCGCCGCATGGCCATGCAGGTCATCGCCCCGGGGAACTGTCGTTAATAGGTCCGGCTTCAGTTCCCCCAGTTTGCGCTCTATGACTTTCAGCATTGAAACCCCAAGTGATGGCCCTGGACCACATCATGCACAGGATTGCGCCCGCAGGCAAATGACGCTGTAGCGAGAGAAGCGCGACCAACCCCCGTTAGCACAATCGCACACCAAGCCGGCCAGCTTGCAATGATCAACCCGGCAACTTATTTAGTTTCCCGATTGATAATTATGAGCACCGGGCATTGGTTGGATGCATGTCGGATGCCCTTGTGGGACCCAAAACCACTGCGAGCCGGATCCACCGGCCGTTACTATCGCGGATGCCGGTCGCCGCCGAATTAAATCTCCGCTGCGGCACTATCCGACAGCGCCGCGGGACTGTGTCCGCCTTTGATTTTCTCCCGCAGCGACTGCACCAGGGCATAGTAGACCGGCACCAATAAGGTCGCCAAAACTGCCGAGGCTATCATACCGCCGAATACTGCCAACCCCAGGGAAACCCGACTGGCGGCGCCGGCACCGCTGGCAACCACCAGCGGGAAGACACCCAACACAAACGACAGGGCGGTCATCAATACCGCGCGAAAGCGCAATTGCGTGGCGCTCACAGCAGACTCTACCACCGACTTGCCCTGGTCGCGTTCCAAACAGGCGAATTCCACAATCAGAATGGCACTCTTGGCCGACATGCCGATCAGCAATACCAGCCCAATCTGTGTATACAGGTTGTTGATCGAACCCACTACCCAGACCAACAGCATGGCCCCGGCGATCGCAATCGGCACACTCAACATTACCGCTACCGGAATCATCCAGCTTTCGTATTGCGCCACCAGAAAGAGGTATACGAAAACTATCGCGAGGGAGAACAGTATCGGTGCCACGTTGCCAGAGGAAATTTCCTGCAAGCTGGTACCACTCCACTCGTAACCGTAACCATCGGGCAGTTGTGCCGCCAGTTCCTCCATGGTTTTCATGGCCTGACCACTGGAAAAGCCCGGCGCCGGGGAGCCGTTGATGGTAACGCTGTTATAGAGGTTGTAACGGCTTATAGACTGCGGCGCCACCACCGGTTTGATATCCACAATCGAAGTCACCGGCACTAGACCACCGCTGTTGGCGCGGACGAAAAACCCCGCTAAATCCTGCTCGCTATTGCGAAACTGCTCCTCCCCCTGCACCATCACACGAAACACCTTGCCAAACAGGTTAAAGTCATTGACGTAATAGCCGCCCAACTGAGTTTGCAAGGTGTTGTACACATCCCCCAGTTCCAGCCCCAGTACATGGGCCATATCCCTGTCGACGGTCAGTTTCAGCTGCGGAGTGCTGGCCTGGAAGTTGGTGAATGCCTCGGCAATCTCCGGTCGCTGGTTGGCGGCACCCAGAAGATCGAAGGTCACCTGGGCCAGCTCCGAGGATTCCCTGCCCAGCAGGTCCAGCAGGTCCAGCAGAATAAACTCAAAACCACCGATGGTACCCAGACCGGGCAGCGGTGGCGAGGGAAATACCATCACCCTGGCCTGTGAGACCGCCATGACCTGTTTTTGCAGGCGCTGCATCACCGCCATCTGATGCTGGTCCGGTTCGGTTCTCTCGTCCCACGGCAGCAGGATACCGATCATAAAGGCGGTATTGGAATTGACACTGTTGCTCAGAATATTGAAACCGGGCACCGCCAGCACATGCGCCATTTCAGGGTCCGACTCCATGATTTTGCGAATCTGGTCCACCACCGGCCCGGTGCGTGTCAGCGAGGCTCCCTCAGTCAATTGGACGTGCACATAGAAATACCCCTGATCTTCGTCGGGGATAAACCCAGTGGGTACAGAGGTAAACAGCCAGTAGCAGAGTCCAAACAGCGTGGCAATGGACGCAATACCCATCAGCGGCCGCGCTACCCAAAATCGCACCATGCTCATATACCAGTGGGTGAATTTGTGCAGTATCTTGTTGAACCAGCCAAAAAATCCGCTTTCCTTCACGCCGGACACTTCGCCGGACTCGACTTTTTTCAGAAAAGTTGCGCACAGCGCCGGGCTCAAGGTCAGCGCATTGATCGAGGAAATCACCACCGCAAAACTGATCGTAATGGCAAATTGCTGGTACATTTTCCCGGTCAGGCCCGGCATCAACATCACCGGCACGAACACCGCCAGCAGCACCAGCGTGGTGGCAATAACCGGGCCGGTCACTTCCTCCATGGACTTTAACGCCGCCTGCTGCGGATCCAGACCTTCGCTCATCAAACGCTGCGTGTTTTCCACAATGATGATTGCATCATCCACCACTATGCCGATAGCCAAAATCAAAGCAAACAAGGTGACCGTATTGATACTCATGCCAAAGGCGTACATCAACGCGAAGGTGCCGATCAGAGAAACCGGAATCGCGATGGCGGGGATCAGCATTGAGCGGAAGTCCTGCAGGAATAAGAAGACTACCAGGATGACCAGAACCAGCGCGATAAATAGCGTCTCCACAACCTCGGAGATGGATGCGCGCACGAAATCCGTGGTGTCAAAAATAATCTCGGCCTTCAATCCCTCGGGAAAATTCTCGGCCAGTTTGTCCACGCGCGCAGTGATACCCTCGGCAACATTCAGCGCGTTGGCGTCCGGCAGCTGATATACCGCGATCACCGCCGATGGTTTGCCGTCCAACTGGCCATAGGCGCTATAGAGTTCACTGCCCAGTTCCACCCGCGCTATATCTTTGATTCGAACCATGCCCCCCGCCGGGCTGGCACGAATACTGATTTCTTTGAACTGTGTCGCATCCACCAGGCGTCCCTGGGTGAGAATGTTGTATTGAAACTGCTGGTCTTTGGCGATTGGCGGCGCTCCTATCTGGCCCGCCGCCACCACCATGTTTTGATCCCGGATGGCATTAATAACGTCCTGTGTGGTGACATCCAGCGAGGCCATACGGTCCGGATTGAGCCAGATACGCATGGCGTAGTTGAGCGCACCCAGTATCTGCACATCGCTGACACCGGGAACCCGAGACAATTCATCGCGCAAAAAGATCTCGGCGTAATTCGACAGAAACAGCTCGTCAAATTTCTGCTCCGGCGAGATCAGGTTGACCACCATCAGCATGGTGTTGGACTTTTTCTGCACTACCACGCCATTGCGCAGAACGTCTTCCGGCAGTGTCGGGTTCGCCTGCTGCACACGATTTTGCACGTTGACCTGGGCGATATCGTCGTCGGTGCCTGTCTCGAATGTGACCGTTAGGGCATAGCTGCCATCGTTTCCGCTGGTGGAGGACATGTACAACATATCCTCCACACCGTTCACTTCCGATTCGATCGGTACCGCGACACTGTCGCGCATCACCTCGGCGCTGGCACCGTTGTACTGGGCTGTGGCGGTAATGGTGGGGGGCGTGATATCGGGAAATTGGGCAACCGGCAGAATCGGCAGCGTCAGCAGCCCGGCCAGGGTAATCAAAATGGACACAACAAAGGCAAAGCGCGGCCGCCGGATAAAGAATGCACTGATCAAAAACTTTACTCCCTGTCAGATACCTGCGGTCCCTTACTTCCCTTCGGTCCCCTCGTCTTCCCCGCTCCCGCCGTCCGGCTCCACATCCCTTGGCGGTTTCTCTGCCGGGGGCTGCAATCGCTGTCCCCGACCCGATGGTGCCGGCTGTTCGGCACGCTCCGCATAGGGATTGCGCGGGGCGTTTTCTGGCGTCACCGGTTTGTTCGCCACTACCCGTTGCAAACCCGCGATGATCACCCGCTCCCCCACTTTGATACCGCTCTCCACCGCCCTCAACTCCCCCTCCCGCTGCCCCAGCTTCAGATAGCGCCGGTGGGCGATGTTTTTATCATCCACTACAAACACATAGCGCCCCTGCATATCCTCCTGTACCGCCGACTGTGGCACCAGCGGCTTGATATCGTCGCCACCCACAGACACCCAGATGGACACCCGTGCAAACTGGCCCTGTACCAGCAGCTGTTGCGGATTGGGAAACAGGGCCCGCACCGCCACCGAACCGGTATTCAGGTCAATCTGGTTGTCCACAAAGGCAATGGCCCCGGGATAGGGGTAATAGTTGCCGTCCGGCTGCTGAATGCGAATATCCGATGTCGCCGGCGCCTGACCCAGCGCCCTTCGGCGCTCCCCCTCGCTCCGCACCGCGAACAATTGATCCTGCGGCACCTCGAACAAAACGTAGGTGGGATCGAGCTTCAGCACTGAGGTGAGCGGGTCCGAAGCGGGGCCAACAAGAGCACCCTCCGTATAGGCGGAGCGGCCTATCTGGCCGGTGAGCGGGGAGTAGATGCGGGTATAGGACAGATCCAGCTCCGCATTCTCCACATCCGCTTTCGCCGCTGTCAGGTCAGCCTGGGCTTTTTCGTAATCCCCCGTCAGCTCGTCCATCGTCATTTGACTGATGGCGCCCTCTTTTACCAGTATCAGACCGCGCCGATAGTTGCGCTCGCTCACCTGTAACGCGGCCTGTGCCCGGTTTTGTGCCGCGTTTCGATTGTCGAGCGTGGCCTCAAAAGGTGCCGGATCGATTTGATACAAAAGCTGGCCCTTTTGCACCAGAGACCCCTCTTCGAACAACCGGTTCTCTATGTACCCCTCCACCCTGGCGCGCACCTCGAGTTCATCGGTGGCTTCCACCCGCCCGACAAATTCAAACCTCGGGATTACCGGCTGCTCCTGCACTGCCAGCACTTCCACTGGCGGGGGCTTCTGCTGCGGTTTATCACCCTGGTCAGAGCACCCCCCGACAAGCAATAGCAGCAAGGTAAAGGCCGGCAATACGACAAAAATGCGACAGGGCATTGGGCTGAACCCCTACTCACCGAAGCAACTCCCTCGAAAAACTATAGTTGCTGTGCCCCCGGCTGCGGGTGGGATTGGTCACAGGGGAATGAAATACCGGAACCTTATACCGCGGGGAAATAACGCCGGGTCAATACGGTACAAGAATGCGCCACTGCCGGGTAGAGGCCGGTGCTGCCTCTTGAGTATTATGCGATTCCCCGCGACTGCGCAGGTTTTCTCAGACTGCAGCCGGGTTGATGGGAGATCATCCATTGGCCTGCCGGCTTGTGAATTACCCTGTGCCTGCGGGTCCGGCCCGCGGCCGTGAACCAGACAGCCTTGAGAGGACTGACGCGCCGCCAGCGCACGGGTATACTGGCACCATGAAATTCTGTAGCCACTGCGGCAGCGACGCCGTGAATTTTGCGATTCCCAAGGGCGACGACCGCCCCCGGCACATTTGCACCGGTTGCGGCGCCATTCACTATATCAACCCGCGGGTGATTGTGGGTGTCGTCCCCTACCTGGGGGAGCGTGTGCTGCTGTGCAAACGGGCCATAGAACCGCGGCGGGGGCTATGGACTCTGCCGGCCGGTTTTATGGAAAACGGGGAAACCAGTGAAGAGGGCGCGTTGCGGGAATCCTGGGAGGAAGCCAGGGCCAATATTCGCGTGGATGCACTCTACACCCTGTACGATATCCCCCATATCAACCAAATCTACCTGATGTACCGGGGGGAACTCACCGACACCAATTTTGGCCCCGGTCCGGAATCATTGGAGGTGGAACTGCTGCACCCCCATGAGATCCCCTGGGACGACATCGCCTTCCCCATCATGCGGGAGACTCTGCAACACTATTTCCGCGATCGCGAAACCGGTCAGTTTCCGCTGCACCAGGGCGTTATTCAGCGCAAGCTGTAACACCACTGGCCACTCCCGCTGGCGCGGGCCGCCGGCTTTCACTGGCACCGATCGTCGAGACGCCACAGGTCGAAGGCCGGCTCCTCGTAGGGGTGGGTTTCGCGAAGGGCCGCCAGCACCGCATTCACACACTGGTCGTCGCACACCATTTCCACCCGGTACTCCGGCACCTGCTCTACAGAGCCGACCTGCCCGATGAATGGCTGGCTTCCGTCCAGGGGCCGAAACTGCCCCTGCCCCAGTGTCTGCCAGGCACAGCAGTCATAATCCCCGATGCGTCCGGCACCGGCGGCAAACAGCGCCTGCTTGACTAATTCCACATGGGCTTCGGGGATATAGACACAGAGCTTGAACACTGTATGGGACCTGTTGGCACTAATAAAGCAGCGTCATCAGCTTGCGCTGATAGCGCGCTGCTACGGGATCGCCGGGGCCCAGGCTTTTTACCATATCCAAAAAGGCCTGCCTCGCGGCACCATCTGCATAGTTGATGTCGCTGCGAAGAATATTCAGCAGTAATTCCAGCGCCTCTTCGCTGCGGTGGTTCTGGCTGTACTGCACTGCCAGCTGGTAGGCGGAATCAAAGTCCTCCGGGTCGGCCTCCAGTGCCTGTTGCAACGCCTTTATCTCAGGCGACTCGGCCGCCTGCTGCTTGAGTTCCAACTGCGCCATCAACTGCTGATAATCGGAATCCTGATCCGCCAGCAGAATCTTCCCCAATACGGTTTCCGCTTCCGCAATACGGTTTTGTTCCAGCAGTACCGCCGCAAACTGCTTGGCGATGTCCTCGCGCTCCGAGGACTCACTATAGGCCTGACGAAGCAGCGGCATTGCCTCGTCCAATCGGTTCTCCGACACCAGTGCCTGAGCCTGCTGCAGTTTGATATCCCAGGGCTTGGGCAGGTACTTATCCAATATCTCGCGAATTTCGCTTTCCGGCTGCACACCCGCAAAGCCGTCCACCGGCTGCCCGTCTTTCAGAACCATCACCGTAGGCAGGCTGCGCACACCCAACTGCGCCGCCAACATCTGTTCACTATCGGCGTTGACCTTGGCCAACAGAAACTGACCTGCATATTCATTGGCCAGTTTTTCCATCACCGGCATCAACTGTTTACAGGGCTCGCACCAATCAGCCCAAAAATCCACCACCACGGGCCGCTTCATGGACTCGTCAATCAGTAGCTGCTGAGCACTCTCCGCGGTAACTTCCACAATACAATCGTTCACAAAAACTCCTTATTGAGCCTCACTGCTCTGCGCCTCATGGTACACCCAGGCGTACTGTTTGTTGAGTGCCGGCCGCCTGGCCAAATGGACGCTGCGCCGACCGCAATACAGCGACAGGCCCGACCGGTACTCGGGTGGCCACACTGCTTTCGAATTCAATAACCTCCCGAATTGCACCTGAATCGACAATACAGATGCTCACTGGCCATCGCTGTGACGACTTCAGGCGACGAACCCGGCAACGGATTGCCGCATCTCATTGAGCCACAGGGTCCGCTCGGCCAATATTAACCGGGCAACTCAATAAGCTGCCGGGTTGGTAGCAGAAGCGTTTTGATAGTCATCACGAGTGAAAATGAACGGACTGAAGTGGAAAGGGTGGGCTTTTGGCTTGGGTAGCGGTTCGAAAAAAGAGCTTCCCGCCACTTCCCCTTGGGCCGGCTCAATAGCGGTCATTGATTCCTTAAATCCAGGGATGAGCCCGCCACACTGTGCAATTCCTGTTCGCAGGTCACAAAACCGGTGGTAGCAGGGCTCTCTCAGCTGGTGTGGACAGGCGC
Source organism: Microbulbifer discodermiae (assembly GCF_040742695.1). Taxonomy (NCBI): domain Bacteria; kingdom Pseudomonadati; phylum Pseudomonadota; class Gammaproteobacteria; order Cellvibrionales; family Microbulbiferaceae; genus Microbulbifer; species Microbulbifer discodermiae. The sequence goes on from NZ_JBFLAB010000006.1 coordinate 64,467, forward strand.
TAGCGCCGTGCCGCAACAATACCGCCGGCCATGACCACCAGTGAAGCGACTATCCCAGCACCCACCAGGCCATATAAGCTTACGGATTGACGTGCGGCCTCACCCAGGACCTCCTCAAAGGGAAACTGCCAGGCAACGATGGCGGAAGCCACCAGGACCGCACCATATTGCATACGCGTCACCCGGCGCTCCCGGCGCCACACGGGAGATGGCAGTTGCGACATCACCGCTTCGCAGAACCCATCGTTCTCCAGATAGGGTTCATTGAACTGCAACTGCTGGCCAAGCCAGCGGTCAAAGCTCAGTTCACTGTCCTGCTGCTCGAGCTCGTGTTCAAATCTATCCACTTGTAACCTCCTCCCGCCAAGCATAAAGCAATGTCTGCAATTTTGCCCGCGCTCGGTTGATGTGGGATTTTACCGTACCAAGAGGCAGCTTCATAATAGTGGCTGCCTCCTCGTGGGAAAAACCGCGCTGCATACATAGGTGCACCGCCTGTCGTTGCGCCTCGCTGAGTTCCTCCATCGCCGCATTCAGATCCCGCGACATACCCAGCTGTTGCGCCTCTTCCACGCTCTCCTGCGCCTGCGCCCGATCCACCAGCTCCTGGTTGACTTCGGGTGTCTGCTTGCGCTTGTGGCTCATGACCAGATTGTAGGCGATACGGTACAACCAGGTGCTGAAACGCGCATCTCCGCGGAAAGCGGGTAGCGCCTTATAGGCCTTGATAAACGCCTCCTGTGCCATATCGTCGGCCAGAGCCTGGTCATCATTACACAATCCCCGCAGCGAAAACCGCAATTGCGACTGATAGCGACGAACCAGCTGGGCGTAGGCCCGCTGGTCTCCGTCGTTAACAATGCGTCGGATCAGATCCTCGTCATTGAGGCCCATTACCCAGCTTCCCTACCCTGCCCCACTTGAGTTCTGCTGTTCGAATCTCCAGTTGATAAAACGCGCCGCTCCGATAAACAGAGGTATCAGGCCCAGGCTCCCCACTTCCGGCCCCGCCGCTATAGAGAGCCAGATCAGCAGCGCCAGGCCCACGGCGATGAGGGTAAAGCCCCGGTCCCTCAGGTTCGCCGGCGAAGTCCCCTCGAGTGAATCCAGCATTTCCTGGGGAATATCGCGGCCCTCGACCACCATCCGGTTGATATTGTCCATCAGCAGCTGCCTCTTGCGATAGCTGTTGCGGGTCACCAGCCACACAATAAGGACCGGAGTGCCGAACACGGCCAGAATTCCCAGGATGGCGGGTATCAATTCCATATTATTGTCTCCAAACTCGAAGCCGTGATCGTGCCGGCCGCTGCCACCGCGACGGTGGGAATGATCGCTGCGCGCGCCGGTATTGCTCTCCCGTGTGATACCGATACTGACATTCTCCGGCACGCCATCGAGCACTCTATCCACCACGAAACCCTTTTCGTCGAGCACCCCTTTGCTTTCCAGCTCATCGTAGATGCGCCGGGTCAGGGCTCCGCCAAACTCTTCGCCCAGATCCAACTGCACCTCAGAGGTTTCACCGTCCTCATCCCGAGTTTTTATGCGCAGGCTGCCATCCTCGTCACGATAGATACGCACCTGGCTGTGCAGCTGGTCCCTTGCCCGGCTCTGTACTTCCCGCGCCTGGCTGAGCCGCTCCTGTGCCTCCTTCGCCCGCTGCAACTGCCTCTGTTCCATCTGCCCTTCGACACCGGTGGCCCGGGGGGCCTCAGGCGCCGGTACGGGGGCGTCCGGTGTTTGCGGGACCTGAACATCCGCCGGCTCCTGGGCCCAACTCAAGGCCGTGAAGGCGGCCAGTACAGCCAGCCACAGCGCGGCCGGATAGTTTCTTTTCGCTCTCATAGTTAGTGCTCTCTAGTCGTTTACTGCTTCCTGTCCGGCAGATGGGGCCCGGTCCGCCACAGTAGGGGCCCTCCCACAGGATTTTGCCTGTCCTTTATAGAGCGGCAACACAGGGACATTACAGGCCCACCGAATTGCCCCGGGGGCGTATCGCCAGTTCGATCCCGACGAGTGACGCCGCCAGACCCTCAAAGATCTGCTCCTGTGCGGCGATTCTTACCGGAAAGCGCGGACCGGTCGGTTCCTTTTGGTTTTTCTGGTGCCGAACTCCGTCCCCGCACTCATTGAACTTGCGGGTGAAAGCCTGCTCCGCCTTCAGGGTGAGTTCCCGCTGTACCTCCAGCATGGGAATGGCCAGTTCACCCGCCGCCGCCGGCAGGCTGCTGACCAAAATGACCACCACTGCGCAGGCGCGCACCATTTTCACACTCACTGCATTTAGGGTTACCATGATCGCCTCCAGGCAATTGTCCTTTTACAGCGATAAGATGGTACTAGCAATGCATTTGGATGCACCGACGGTCACTTTTTCCCAGGGTGCCGTTCCGCAGCCTGCCCAGATACTGTGCGCCTGGTTCGGCAGTGCGGAGCTCCGGGCCCCGGTCGAGGAGCCATATCGCCGGCTGTGGTTTAGCCCCAGCGAAGCGAACGACAAGGGGTTAGCGCGGGATTTCGGCCAGGTGGTGGAGCGGGCCCTGGCGGGTCAACTGGACGACTGGAGTGCGACATTGACAGGTGAACTGGCGCTGGTGCTGCTCTGTGACCAGTTTACCCGCAATATTTACCGCGGAACCAGCAGCGCCTTCGCGGGGGATGCCAGGGCGCAGCAGCTCGCCCTGGCGGTGATCCAGCGGGGCGATCACCACCGGCTAGGACTCTACCAGCGCGCTTTTCTGGGTATGCCACTGGAACACGGCGAAAGCGAAGAGATGCAGCAACGCTCTGTGGCCTTTTTCGACCAGCTGCGCAAAGTCCGCTGGAACAGCGCGGAAGAGACGGCCCAGGCAGACAGCTTTTATCAATACGCTGTGGCGCACCGGGATGTCATCGACCGCTTTGGTCGCTACCCCCACCGCAACGCGGCTCTGGGTCGGGTGTCCCGGCCGGAAGAGCGACAGTGGCTCGCGCAGGGAGGCGGCTTCTAATGGACTGGATCGCCTGGTTGTCCCTGGCCGGGATATGCACCCTCGGGGCCATGTCGCCCGGTCCCAGCCTGCTTATTGTGATGCGCAACGCCGCCTCCGGTGTCCGCCAGGGTTTGGCAGCGGCGGTGGCACACGGTATTGCGATTGCGGTCTACGCCGGCTTGACGGCCTTTGGATTGGCGGTACTGATCACCAGTTCTCCGGCAGTATTCGCCGCCCTGCAGTGGGCCGGTGCGGCACTGCTGCTCTATCTGGGCTGGAAATCCCTGCGCGCCACCGGCTCCGGCAGTGGTACAGCGGAGAAACCGCGGGCGCCGGTGCCAGTGCACAGAGCCGCGCTGCAGGGTTTCGGGGTTGCCTTTTTCAATCCGAAAGTGGTGATATTCTTCACCGCCCTGTTCAGTCAATTCGTCACCGAACAGCAGTCTTTCACCGTCAAGCTGGGCATGGCCGCCCTCGCCTCCGCCATCGACGCGGCCTGGTACTGCCTGGTTGCGATTGCGGTCACCACCGGCAGTCGGGGCGCCTGGATAAGCGAATCCGTCAGTCGCAGACTACAGCAGCTCCTGGGGATCCTGCTGGTAGCCCTGGCGGCGCGACTGGTGCTCTCCATCTAAACCCCCGGGGGCACCCCTCTCCCGGAACCCGGCTGACGAAAAAGCCACAACCGCTTCCCAGGCATATTTGCCACCCGGGCGCCTCACCCGATCCGCCACCGGTGATCAAAATGCGAAACCCGCCATTGACACTGCATATATTTACAGATACTGTATGCTTAAACAGTATTCATAACCAGACCATAAGGGGACATTAACAATGGCTGTTGTTGCTGTATGGAAGTGCGATAGGGACGGAGCAATGTTCGACAACAAGAAAGACGCCGAAGAACACGACAAAATGCTGGAACTGGCCGCCAACATCACCTCTTTGATTGAGCGTCATGTGGACGAAATCTCCGAGGCCGCAGCCGAGGAAATCGGCCTGCTACTGGCCCGACAGAGAGAAGCCCTGGCCAAGGCCTGCAAAGGTAAGCCGGAAGTGTTGCTGGAAGCGGAGCCAGCCCAGCCGGAAGCAGCGGACGACCGCATCACTCCGCTGGCAGTCAGCCAGTAACACCCAAGCCCGCAGATTCTATCCCTGTAGTAGCCTGCCCGGCCCTGGCCGGGCTTTTTTGCACCAAGCAGTCGTCAGGCTGCCCGGAGCACGTAGAAGATATTGATCAGCGCAAAAGCGAAGATCACCACCCAGGTGAAGATGGTGCCCCAGAAGCGGCCCAGATGATAGCCGCCCCTACCCGCCGTTAAACCATAGGCATGCAGCAGCCGCCCCAACACCAGTGCACTCCCCAGCAGATGCAGCCAAAGAGCCTCCAAGCCGTTCAACTCCGCAATCAGCATCAATAGCAGCGCCGTCGGCAAATACTCCACTGCATTGCCGTGGGCCCGTACCAACACAGCTCCACTATGCTTGCCGCCGGTACCAACACCAACTTTCTCATCGCGGCGAAAACGCACCACACGATAGGCCAGTGCCAGCAGCAACAGGCCACTGAGGCCCGCGTAAAAACCCGCTATGTAAACCATCCCAAACTCCCGTCAGAGCGGTGGAATTGATTGTCCGCCGCTCTCCAAACCGCCCATTACTTCAAAACTTGTATCCGGCTCCATGGCCCGCTTCCGGCTTGAGGTAGCGGTCGCGCAAACGGGTCGACCGGTTTACCAGTGACTGCTCCTCGCCGCCAATCAGCACCCTCTCCGCAAAGCTGGTGACCTCCAGGGGGTCTCCGCTCCAAACCACCACGTCAGCCACGGCGCCCGGCTCAATGGTGCCACCTTCCAGGCCGTATATATCCGCCACATTGCGGCTGATGGCCTTGAGACCCTCTTCATAGGGAAGTCCGTAGGCAACCGCATTACCCGCCGCCTGGCGCGACAGGTGTATATTGTGGGTACCGCCATAGCCGGGGCCGGCAATGGCCAGGGTGACGCCCGCGGCCTGCATGAGCGCTGCATTTTCCGCGCGCGCGCCAAGGCTTTCGAAAGCGATGGGCAGATTGTCCAGTGAATCTATCACCACCGGCACCCCGGCAGCGGCCAGTTGTGGCGCCACCATCCAGCCCTCAGCAGCTCCCGCTATGATGAGACGCAGATTGAAGTCGCGGGCCAGCTTGAGGGCCTGGAGAATGTCGCTGGCCCGGTTTGCAGTCACCAGCAGCGGCTGCTGGCCCTGAATCACCTTCTGCAGCGCCTCCAGGTCCGCTATGGAGTAATTCAGCTGTCGCCAGTTGCCGGAGCGGATAGCCTCGCGGTTGGCCCGGTACTCCCGCGCTTCCATGAGCGCGCGTTTGATCTTGGCAAACGCATTTGCCCGGCTGCCCCCGGCCAGCTGGGCTCCGGCATCCCCCAGATACGCCTTGTGGGCGAGATCCGTTGCCACGACGCTATCGAACTCGCCGTTCAGCGCAATGGCAAAGCTCCGCCCGGCAAATACCCGCTGCATCTCTTCGGCGTCGGTATTCCAGGTGCTGATGGCGGGAAACACCACCGCGCGCGTGACACCGCCGGCCCGGCTGTAGGGAATCAGGGTACTGTTGGGGTTGTAGGCCGGCAGCGGGTCAAAGGCGCTGCCGATACTCTTCCCGGTGACCCCGTAATCATTTGTGCTGCTGGCAGCGCTTATCTCTACCAGGCCGAGCTCCGACATGGGGGCGATGACGCCGGGAGTCACGACTTTTCCCGTCGCATCGATGACTTTATCGGCATCTGCGTCGATGGATGGCGCCACAGCCTCGACACGGCCGTCCCGCAGGAGAATATCGGCTGTGGGAAGGCTGCCAGCGGCCGCCAATGTGTGGACTTTGCCACCTTTGATCAAAATCGTTTCCGCCTGCACTGCGGACGCCAACAGTCCGGTCAGCAGCAGAATTACCCGCGATAATCTGGTCACAGACGCTCCCCCTCTGGATTCAGTATCCCCAACTCGAAATCGGTATGCGGCTGACGCGCCGGGTCATTGCGGTCGTACATCAGCTCGCCGTCGATAAACACCTGGTCCGCTTTGCTGTAGACACTGAAGGGGTTGCCGGACCAGACCACGACATCCGCCATCTTGCCCTTTTCAAGGCTGCCGGTCTGCTCGTCGATTCCCAGCGCCCGGGCGGGGTTCAGGGTCATCCAGGCCACCGCCTCTTCCGGCCCGATAGCAAAGCCGGCGCGCTGCCCGGCGGCCATCGCCTTGGCAACTTCCTGATTGAGGTGCTGAATTCCCACCGCTGAGTCCGAGTGGATCATTGCACACGCCTTGGCCTGATCCACGATGGCAATATTGGCCTCAGTCATGTCGAAGGCTTCGTGTTTAAAGCCCCACCAGTCAGCCCACATGGCCGCACAGACATTGTTCTCCGCCAGCAGGTCGGCGACCTTGTAAGCCTCGACGGCGTGGTGGAAGGTGGATATCTGGAAGTCAAACTCCCGCGCTATATCCATCATAACGGCCATCTCTTCTCCGCGATAACAGTGGTTGTGGACCAGGATCTCGCCGTTCAAAACACCGGCCAGTGTCTCCAGTTGCAGATTGCGCTGTGGTTCATCGCCACCGTTTTCAGCGAAATCCTGCCACTGCTTGCGATAGTCCGCCGCCTCGATCCAGGCCTTGCGATAGCCCGCTACATTGCCCATCCGGGTCGAGGGGGCACTCCCCTTGCCACCGTAAACCCGCTTGGGGTTCTCTCCACAGGCCATTTTCAGCCCGTAGGGGGCCCCGGGAAATTTCATATCCTGCACGCTGCGCCCAGGTACATTTTTGAGCGTGACACTGCGGCCGCCGAACAGGTTGGCGGAACCCGGCAGAATCTGCATAGTGGTTACGCCACCGGCGAGCGCCAGGGGAAATTGCGGGTCCTGGGTCCACACCGAGTGTTCCGTCCACACCTCTGCGGTATTCGGTGCAGTTATTTCATTGCCATCCTGAGACGACTCGATAGACGGTGCAGGGTAATTTCCCAGGTGGGAATGCACATCGATAATGCCGGGGGTTACCCATTTGCCGGTACCGTCAATGACCAACGCATCCTCGGATGCTTTTAGCCCATCGCCCATACCGGCTATTTTTCCGTCTCGAAGCAGTATATCCGCCTGTTCGATCCGCTCGCCGGTGCCGGTCAACAGGGTAGCGCCCTGAATCAAGACCGGCTTTGATTGAGTGACCCCATAAGTGGAAGGGAAAGCCTGTTCACGCGCAAAACTCAGGGATTCGCTATCCCTGTCGGATGCTTTGTCTCCCCCACAGCCACTGAGCAGCATGGCTAGGCCCAGGGCTATTGCAAAACGAAGGTAAGGCAATTGCATATTATTTATCCAGAATTGTCCGTTACGTTGAGCCGGCATGGGGTCAAACAAATCGCGTTAAACCGCCTGCCGGAACCAGCATGCTATCAGTTCGGCGCCATTTCGCCATACCAACACTGGAGATCATCGACACCCCAAGGGTTGTTCCAGCCCCGAACACAGACCAGCAATCATGGGCCCTATTCCCCATTGCCCCAGGGGGGAGGCTTAAAAAAATCGAATAAATTAACCGCCGCTCTAATTCGACCTTCCGTTGGCGCCTTTTACCAGAGTAAGTGGTACGCAACATATGGACATTGCAAGGTGTTCATGCTGGAATTTGCCTAAAAAATAAACAGGAGGTTCCAATGTCCAAGAGGGACTCTCCACCAGCGGCGAAAGGTGCGGACCCCGAGCATATCTGTGAAGCACTGCGCAAGAGCGAAGAGCGCTACCGCGAACTGGTAGAGCACGCAAACTCGATTATTTTGCGCTGGGACAGCAACGGCATCGTGACCGCTTTCAATGAATACGCCCAGCAATTTTTCGGCTACTCGGAAACGGAAATCGCCGGCAGGCATGTGGTGGGGACCATTGTGCCCGCCACCGAAAGCACCGGCCGCGATCTGCGCTCACTGATGGATCAAATCTGCCGGCATCCGGAGCAGCATCAATATACGGTCAACGAAAACATTACCAAAAATGGAAACAGAGTCTGGGTCGCATGGACAAACAAGGTACTCAGCGATGAAAGCGGCACCCGCTTCGGGGTATTGAGTATCGGCTCAGACATTACCAAACAGAGGATTCTCGAGGAGGAGCTGCGCCAGGCCCACAAGATGCAGGCGCTGGGAGAACTCGCCGGGGGCATTGCCCACGATTTCAATAATATCATTCACGGCATCAGTGGCTATGCAGAGGTGATTCGCGAGGTCTGTGACGATCCCCGTGTCCTCGACTACAGCACCCATATCCTTACCAGCGCGCAACACGCAGGCGAACTCACCCGACAACTGCTCACCTTCGCGCGCAAGGGAAGCTACCGTATCCGCAACTGCAATACCCACGAAATCATCCGCGACGTCTGCGCGATCCTTGAACGCACCATCGACCGGCGCATCACCATTTCGCAGGATCTGAATGCCGGCCGCCCCCATGTGGCGGGCGACTCGGCACAGCTGAAAAGCGCCCTGCTCAACCTGGGCATCAACGCCAAGGACGCCATGCCCGAAGGTGGCCGGCTGCGCTTTTCCACCTGCAATCTGGTGGTGGAAAGAACAACGGTCATCGGTGACTTCGAGATAGAAGCCGGACAGTATCTGCTGGTCAATATCAGCGATAGCGGCACCGGTATGACTGCGGAAGTGCAGCGGCGTATTTTCGAGCCCTTCTTCACCACCAAAGCCTATGGCCGCGGTGCCGGCCTCGGACTCGCTGCGGTCTATGGCACATTGCATTTGCACAAAGGGGCCATCCACTGCCAGAGTCACCAGGGGGAGGGAACCAGTTTCGATCTGTATGTCCCCGTCAGCAAGGGCGGCACGGCCAAAACCCGGCCCAGATCGCCCTCCCACTACGATCGCAGGAAACTGAAGATCATGCTTGTGGATGACGAACCCATAGTACACAGCTACTCCAAAACCCTGTTCGAAATGCACGGCCACCAGGTGGTGTGTTTTGGTTCCGCCGAGGAGGCCCTCAACCACTACCGCGAGCACTGCCAAAATATAGACCTGGTTATCTTGGATATGATCATGCCCGGTATGGACGGCCAGCAGTTGTTTTCGCGCTTGAAGGACCTGAACCCCAACATCAAGGCAATCCTTTCCACCGGCTATAGCCTCGACAGCCAGTTGCAGGAAGTACTTGCGGACGGGATTCTCGACTGTATTCAAAAACCCTTCACCTACGAGCAGTTACAGGAACGGATCGAACGCCTATACACTTCCGAGCTGAGTAACTTCACCCGCGAAAAGGAGCCGGAACCCTGCTGACAGTCGCCATCGGCAAAAGCCAGCCATGTTGTTGAAGAGCCGGGGATTGCGCTCAAGCGCGCAGGTTTTCAAGGGCGACAGTCCAATCAATGGGGGGTTATCGATTGGGTTGCCGATCAATAGTGAAACAACTTGATAACCGGTTCGCCGTTATCACACTCGCCCACGATTTCGGGTTCGGAAATTTTGGCGCCCGCCTGAATAACTATATTGGATGGGCGGGATATAAAGCAGGCGAAATTGAAATTCACCGCCCAGTTACAACTCAGGCGGCCATCGTCTTCCCGATAGAATCGCTGCTGACAGAAACTCAGGGTCGGGCTCTGTCCGAGATTGGGCTTGAACAGGGCATCCTCAGACATCGTATAGGAGCCAACACAGAGGGCGGGTACTCCACAGCACGCCACCAGCAGTCTAAGCCACATAAACTACCTCGTGACCCATGTATCGCTGGCTAAAGTGTAGCAACCAGTTGCGCGATTTTCCTCACTCGCGGTGACTCAACCCCGGTCTGGGTAAAAATTGGGACCATTTTGGCGGGCAAAAAAAAGGGGGCCAGGAAACCTCTGATTAAGTCCGCGCCCCGGGGCAGGCCCCACAGACCATCAGGACTTAATCAGAGGTTCCCTAGCCTCCCAAGCCAACTCTATGCAGGAAGAGAACTCTGCGATTGGCAAGCTCAAGGTAAAACAGTTGGAAATGGCCCGGGAACAATAAATCCGCCCCCAGCCCAAATCCCAACAACCCACTCAGGTAGCAATGGCTGGATGTCGCAACCATTTATTACCACTCAGGAGTCAAAAAGGAATATATTATTCTTCATCGGTCAAATCAAGCCCCCGCAGAGCCACTTGCCCGAAACAGGAATAAATGATACCTATAGATCAATAGTTTACGAATAAATTAGTACATCTGGTACATCGGCTGCGGCCGGCAACACAAAAACGCTCAGACAGGGGTTTTCTCGGATGGAACTGCAGTTTACGGCGCTGGACTGGGCGATCTTTGCGGTCTACGGGGGGATTCTGGCCGCCAGCGGCCTGTATTTCAGCCGTACACGGAACGCCGACAGCCGCGACTATTTTCTCGCCCACAACAGCATGCCCATGTGGATGGTGGCAATCTCCACACTGGCGACGACCCAATCGGCGGCTACATTTTTAGGCGGCCCGGACCTGGGCTACAGGGGTGACCTCAGCTATCTGTTCACCAACCTCGGCGCCATCCTGGCGGCGATGGTGGTGGCCCGTTTTTTGATCCCCCGGTTCTATCAACAGCGTGTCACCACTGTCTATGAATTGCTACAGACCCGGTTTGGTGCATCCGCCAGCCGCCAGGCGGGCGCCATGTATCTGCTGGGTCGCGTATTTGCCAGTGGTGCGCGGCTCTATATGGCGGCCATTGCTGTCTCCATGATCCTGTTCAGTGACATTGAGGCCGGCCACGTGGTGCTTGCGGTGGTAATCCTCACTCTGGCTGGCCTGCTGCAGACATTTATCGGTGGTGTCCGCTCAGTAATCCAGAGCGATGTGCTGCAGTGCATGGTCTATGTCAGCGCCGCAATCGCTGTGGTCGCAGTGCTCCTTTGGCAGATCCCAGCGGGTCCCGCCGATATAGTGGCCGCGTTGAATAACCCCACAGACGGCAGCGGTTCCAAGCTGACCCTGGTGGACACCAGTTGGAATCTCGCCGATCCCTTCAACCTCTGGGCCACCTTCACCGGTTTCGTATTGCTCAATATTGCCGCTTTCGGCCTCGATCAGGATGTCACCCAGCGGTTGCTGACCTGTAAAACGCCGCGGGATGGCGCCAGAGCCATGCTGACCTCTGTCGTCATGGTAGTGCCGGTCATGGCGATATTTATGGGTATCGGCTTGCTCCTGTACATTTTCTACCAGCGCCCCGAGCTGATGGGTGGGGTGGAAATGCCGCCCCCATCCGGTGGCGACATTACCGTGTTCATGCATTACGTCCTCAACGAAATGCCGGCGGGCCTGCGCGGACTGGTTACTATCGGAGTAATCGCCGCGGCGCTGTCGACCCTCAACTCCAGCCTGAACTCCATGGCCAGTGTACTCACCGAAGACCTTTATCGCAGCTGGCTGGCCAGGCGCGGCCTGAGCCGGCCGCCACATCACTTTGTCGTCGCGGGCCGTATCGCCATGTCCCTCATCGGCCTCGCCCTCGCTGGCATGGCGGTCTTGTGTTTTTACTGGCAGCAGATGAGCGACCTGCCCCTGATCACCTTTGCGCTGTCAGTGATGGTGTTTGCCTACTCCGGGCTCCTGGGTGTGTTTTTTACTGTGCTGTTTACCAAACGGGGCAACGGGACCAGCGCCGCTCTCGCCCTCATTACCGGCTTTGTCGCAACGCTGGCACAACAACCGTGGATGATTGCCCTGGCCACGGGAAGCGAACCCGCAACCGCCGTCGCCTTCCCCTTGCAACTGTGTCTCGGTACCGCGGTCTCGTTCGCGGTATGCTGCCTCGGTAAACCCGTAACAGAGAACCAGCTGGCAAGGGGGCGCGAAGGCAGCGGCGCATGACTGAATACTTCCTCGGTATCGACGGCGGTGCCAGTAAAACTCTGGCGCGGCTGGGTGGGCCCAAAATGGCGCCCAGGGAACTGCGTTCCGGGCCCGGTTCGCTGACGCAAAACCTGACCGGGGCCGTTGCCACCATCCTCAGGTTGTCGCGACAACTCCTGGCCGCGGAAAAGTTGCGGGCCGACCAGGTCAATATTGCGTGCGGTGTGGCCGGCGCCGGTAATCCCAGCGCTGCCCGATTGCTCACCGAGCATTTGCAGTCGGAGGGCTTCGCCACAGTGAGCGTTACTTCCGATGCACAGACATCCCTGATCGGTGCCGGAGGCGGCCAACCTATGGTCATGGTGGCAGTCGGCACCGGCTCAGTGGCCATGCGCCTGGGCCGAGACGGATCTTTTCGCCAGTTTGGTGGCTGGGGCCTGGCGGTGGGCGACGAAGGCAGTGGGGCGGCAATAGGAAAAAGCGCCGTGCGCGCCATGTTGTGGGAACTGGATACCCAGGGTTGTCCCGAAAGTGCCCTGTGCCGGCGGATCATGGAGTCTGTCGGTCGCCGGCGCACGGATATTCTGCCCTGGTTGCAGCACGCCGGCTCGCGCGAATATGCCGCTCTGGCACCCGTCGTTTTCGAACACCTGCCCGGTTGTGAAATTGCGCAGGATATCGTTTTAAAAACGACCCTCGAAGTGGAAAAACTGATCCGCCTGGCCAGTGACGGGGAAGACCTGCCCCTGACTATACTTGGAGGGCTGGCGGATAACCTCGGGCCATTGCTGGCCGAGGATTTGCAGTCGCGACGGATTCCGCCTCTGGGCACATCATTGGATGGAGCCTGTGCTATCGCATCCTCGCAGCGGATAGCCGATAGAGGCGTTTGCGCGGGTGCAGCCACAACTCCGGAGTTTAGCCGCCATCCGCCGGTGGAATCGATTGAATATTCAGACAACTAAACCAGGGACCGGTATGATTTGCCCGCTGAAAGAAACCGGCGGGCAATCAAGGCACGGGAATGGTGATGTCAGTTGCCGGAGGCCGTAGCGCCGGAGCTTCGACAGGAATCATTAGGCAGGACAGGGCAAGCCCGTTGGATGGCTGCCTTTTATTCGGACAGTGGGCAGAGATTTATGAATCAGAAACTTATCCAGGAACTCAGCCGCCTGCCCAGCGAGGCGCGCAATCCCGATAGTGAGGACATAGACCTTCTCCCCACCGCCGAAATCGTGGAGAAAATCAACGCTGCCGATCAGGGTGTTGCCGAGGCGGTGCGAAAGGAATTGCCGCAGGTGACGGCGGCGGTCGAGGCCATTGTCACGGCGTTTAAGGCCGGCGGACGCCTGGTATATATGGGTGCGGGCACCAGCGGCCGCCTGGGTATTCTGGACGCGGTGGAGTGCCCCCCCACCTACGGGGTTGAAGAGGGCATGGTGGTGGCCTTAATCGCGGGTGGCGAAGACGCCGTCTACCGCGCCCAGGAGGGCGCCGAGGACAATCCGAAACTGGGAGCACAGGACCTGAAAAACATCGGTTTGCAATCCCGCGACGTGGTGGTCGGCATTGCCGCCAGCGGGCGAACACCCTATGTCGCCGGCGGCCTGGAGTATGCGCGCTCCCTGGGCTGCACCGCCATCGCCCTGGCCTGCAACAAATCGGCGGCCATAGCGGCACAGGCGGACATAGCGATACTGCCGGAAGTCGGCCCCGAGATCCTTACCGGATCCACCCGCATGAAGGCCGGCAGCGCGCAAAAGCTGGTGCTCAACATGCTCACCACCGCCAGTATGATCCGCCTGGGCAAGAGCTTTCACAACCTGATGGTCGATGTGAAGGCCACCAATGCCAAGCTGGTGGGAAGAACCCGTCGCATAGTGATAGAAGCCACCGGTGTCTCCCTGGAGGAGGCGGACCGGGTTTTGGATGCGTGCGACCACAATGCCAAGCTGGCGATCATGGTTTTGCTCAGTGGGTTGGAGCGCGCCGAGGCGGAGCGGGCGCTGGAAGACGCCAACGGCTTTCTACGGCTGGCATTGCGCTCGGTAAAGGGCGCCAGGCAAGCTGAGGACCTGCTTGCCTGAACCCAAAAGGAGTCGCTCCCGCTCAACATTGACCCCAGTCGCCCGGTAACACCTGCACCGACTCGCGCAGACAGTGGGAGTGACATTCACTCGGCGTGAGGCTGGTTCAGGGCGTCCGCCACCAGTTCCAACCAGTGTCTCACCGGAGTCTCTGTACCGCCCTGTAAGTGCAGTTGGCAGCCGATATTCGCCGTGACAATCACATCCGGCCCGGTAGCCTGCAGGTGGCGAAGTTTGGCCGCCCTGAGGGCGCGGGCCATAGTTGGCTGCAACAGCGAATAGGTCCCCGCCGATCCACAGCACAGATGTGCGTCTTCAATGGTTGGCAGCGCCACCCCCATATGCATCAGCAGCCGCTCGACCCTGCCGTTCAAACCCTGCCCGTGTTGCAGCGTGCAGGGACAGTGGAAAGCGTATTGCTTGCCGGCCCCCAGTTCCCGCGGCAGCAGACCCGGCTGCTGTTGCGACAACTCCTCCAACAGCTCCACCGGGTCGCGTACCAGATGCGCCAGTGCCCGCGCCTTTTCCCCATAGATTGGATCCGCCTGCAGCAGCGCCGGGTAGTCTTTCAAGTGCACGCCGCAGCCGCTGGCGGTGGTTACTATGGCCCTCACCTCACGCTGCTGATAGAGCTGCCACCAGCAGTCGATATTGCGCCGCGCCAACGCGCGGGCCTGATCCTCGCCACTGGTGTGAAAACTGGCCGCGCCACAGCAACCGGCGGCGCCCGGCGCCAACAGCGGCACGGCGAAGTGATCCAGAATTCGCGCCAGCGCCTGATCGGTCTCCGGGCGCAGCGACGGCTGTATACAACCGGGTACCAGTATCACCGCCGCGCCCTGCGCAGAATCACCTGCGGCGACCCTGGTGCCCAGCCAATCTGGCTCCCGCAGGGGGAAATAGGTGCGCCGCACCGCCGCCGGCAGCAGCGGCGAACAGGCCCGGCCCAGGGCCAGGAGAATCCGCAGCAGGCGCGGCGACAGCAACAGCCGCCGAAGTGCCGCGCGTATGAGTCGCTCGGCGGGATTGCGCGGCGCCAGCTGCTCGCTGGTGTGGCGGCCTATGGCTACCAGGTGGTGGTAGTCCACACCCGAGGGACAGGTGGTCTCGCAGCTCTGGCAGGTCACACAGCGATCCAGGTGCCTGCGTGTCACCGCCGTCGCCCGGCCGGTTTCCAGCATTTCCTTGATCAGATAAATTCGCCCGCGCGGACTGTCCAGCTCGTTGCCGGTCTCCACATAAGTGGGACAGGTGGCGGTGCAGAAACCACAGTGCACACAGGCGTTGAGAATTTCTTCAGCCCGTTGGGCATCTCCGTCCTGCAGCAGTCCCCGGATCAGATTCACCTGCATGGTGGCTGGGCTCCGTCGGCAAAGTAGCGCGCAAACAGCGATGGATTGAAAAGTTGCCGCGGATCCAGCGCCTGTTTAATACGCCGGTGCCAGTCCGCTGCGGGCACCTCCGCCTGTGGCGGGCCGCCGCGCAGGACGCGCACAAATCCGCCGGCGGCCTGCGCTGCGCTGACCAGCTCCGGGTAATCGCCCTGCCGCACCCACACCCGCGCCCCCTCCCAGTCGATTAAGGTCTCGCCGGTGGCAACTCGCGGGAGAGAAAAGCGCGGCAACTGAACCACCGCCAGACTGTCGCTGTGGAAAAAGGGGTGGCAGAGATCCCGCACTCCATCCCAGTCGAAATCGGATGGCTCTCCGCCCAACCCGGCCAGGGCCGCCACCACCGCTCGCTCGCGCCCCTGCAGCCGCAGGTGCAGCTGTTCACGGTACACACAACAGGCGCGCAAGAGCGGACGGAGTTGGCGCGTCTTCTGCCACCAGCGCGGCAAGTCGTCGGCCGCAACCTGGAACGCCCGACTTTCGCTGTACTCGGCGACCGGCGACAAACGCAAACTGACGTCCAGTAAAACTCCCAGGGTCCCCAGCGCACCCACCTGCAGGCGCGAGAGATCGTAGCCGGCCACATTTTTCATGACCTGGCCACCAAAATTCACCAGCTGCGCCTGTCCGTTGACCAGCCCGCAGCCCAGCAGTGTATCCCGCAGGGACACCCCAAAAGCCCGCTCGGGGCCATCCCACCCAGTCGCGATGGCGCCGCCGATGGTGCTCTCCGGCGCCGGTCTGGGGACATCCGCGGCCAGGCGCTGCCCCTGTTGCTGCAACAGTCCGGCAATGTCCTCGAGCCTCGTGCCGCTGCGCACCCTCAACACCAGCTCATCCGGCTGATAGTCGATAACGCCGCTGTGATCCGCAAGGGAAATCGACATTTCAGGCCTGGGCAGATTGAAAGCTTCCCGGGTCGCCGCCCCGCTGATCGACAGGGGCTCGGCGCAGTCGAGCGCAGCTTCCACACGGGCCTGGATCTCTGCCCCGCAGTCACGTTCAAGCATGGCTTTTTCTCAATGCCCGATATTCCTGGCACCGCGCCAGAGAGGGAATCAGCTTGTCCGGGTTGAGCAGCTGCTGAGGATCCAGGGCCCGTTTGAGATCCAGAAACTGGCTGATTTCCGCATCGCTAAACTGCACTGCCATCTGATTGATCTTCTCTATACCCACGCCGTGCTCGCCGGTGATGGTGCCACCCACTGCGACACAATATTCCAGGATATCGGCCGCCAGCCGCTCCACCCTTTCCAGCGCGTCGTCCTCGCGACCATCGAACAGGATGATCGGGTGCAGATTGCCGTCCCCGGCGTGAAATACATTTGCCACCCGCAGGCGATAGGGGCCGGCCAGACGGGCGATGGTTTCCAATACATCCCCGATGCGGCGGCGGGGCACTGTGCCGTCAATACAATAGTAATCGGGGCTGAGACGGCCTATGGCCGGAAAAGCGCTTTTGCGCCCCTTCCACCAGCGCTGCCGCTGCTCTTCATCCTGTGCCGACTGCACCCGGGCCGCGCCCGACATCTGCAACACCTCGAGCACCAGTACCGTTTCCGCCTCCACCTCCAGCGGATCCCCATCCAGATCGACCAGCAGAATCGCCGCCGCGTCCAGCGCATATCCCGCGTGACAAAAAGCTTCTGTGGCGGAGATCGCCAGAGCATCCATCATTTCCAGTGCGGCGGGTATCACACCGGCCCGGATGATTGCCGCAACCGCGTCCGCCGCCGCCCGAACACTGGAGAAGTCCGCCATCAGGGTGCGCGTTTGCGCCGGTACCGGGGTCAGCTTGACGGTGACTTCGGTGACTACACCCAGCCCCCCTTCGGAGCCATGCATGAGTGCCAGCAGGTCAAAACCGGGCTGGGCGAGGCAGTCGCCACCCAGGGTCAGTATTTGGCCGTCGATGGTCACCAGGCGCATTGCGCAGACATTTTGTACGGTTACCCCGTACTTGAGGCAGTGCACCCCGCCGGCGTTTTCCGCCACATTGCCGCCAATGGAACAGGCGATCTGAGAGGAGGGGTCCGGCGCATAATAGAGCCCGAAGTCCGCTGCGGCACGGGACAGACGCGCATTGACCACTCCCGGCTCCACCCGCGCGGTCATGGTCTGCGGATCCAGCTCAAGGATGCGATCCATTCCCGCAGTGACCAGCAGCACACCGCGATCATGGGGTCTGGCACCGGCCGAGAGCCCGGTACCGGCGCCGCGGGTGACCAGCGGCACCCGGTGCGCACTGCAGAGCCCGACTACGGTGACCACCTCCTCCTCGGACTTGGCCAGCACCACCGCCAGGGGTCGCGCGCGATACACCGGCAGTGCGTCACACTCGAAGGGCGCCAGCTGTTCCCCTGCGGTGAGTACTCTTCCCCTGGGCAGGGCCCGCACAAGCTCCCGTTTAAATTGCACCCTATCCATGTGATTTACACTTTCCAGATGATGTTGCGGCGATACATCTGCCACAACACCAGATAAAAAACCATCAGGCAGGACAGCGCAAAAGCCAACGAACCGCCGTAACTGCCAAATAGGGGTTCGTATATGGCACCGAACAGCCACTGCTTGAGGGACTGCCCTCCCACCGGAATCATAATCAGCAGGCGCCCCACTATCCCCGCCAGCATAAACAGCGCAATGGCATTGACACCAAACACCAGCAGTGGCGCCAGTGCCCGCCGGTGACGGCGCACATCCACCAGAAAAAAAAGTCCCGCGAGCAACATCAGCGAGGCACCGCCGCTGACCATTACAAAGCTGGGTGACCACAGGGCTTTGTTGATGGGTATCCAGAGGTGCAGCAACTGCCCGCCAAGCAGTAACAAGCCTCCCCACACAAGCCAGTCCCTGCAGAGCCGCGCACAACTGACGCCGTCGCGCTCGCTGCGCTTCCAGGCCAACCCCGCCAGGACTCCCACCAAAGCCGTGGCGACCGCCGGCAGTGTCGTCAGCAGCCCCTCGGGATCAAAGGCGAAAGGTTCCGCATTGCGATAGTAAAGGTGGGCGCTGCCAAGCAGCTTTTCATCCAACCAGGCGGAGAAATGATTGCCAAACAGCAGCTGTCCGCGAAACAGTTCGCCCTGCTCACTGGCGTAGGGCACATACATCATCAACAGCCAGGGCACCGCCACCAGGGCAACTGCTGCCGCGGTCAATCCCCGCGGCGACAGCCAATAGACCAAATAGCAACACAGGATATAAACCAGCGCGATCCGTTGCAGCACCCCCAGCCATCGCACTCCCACAAGCCGGTCGTCCAGCCAGCTGTAGGATGGATCGCGGAAGTTGTAGAAAAAGACCGCCAGAAAAAGCCCCAGCGCAAACAGCCTCAGACTGCGGGACCACTGTGTCCAGCCTACCCGGGGAAATTTCCTGTTGTTGCCGTTTGCCAGCACCATCGATATACCCACCACAAACAAAAACAGCGGGAAGATCAGGTCGGTGGGCGTCCAGCCGTGCCACTGCGCATGGGCGAGAGGGGCATACACATAGGACCAGTTGCCAGGGTTGTTGACCAGCACCATGGCGGCGATTGCCAGCCCGCGCAACAGGTCCACGGCCAGTACACGCCCCGGCGGCAGCTTGCCGAGTATTTCCGACAGGTGGCGAGCCGGCAACGGCTAGTCCTCCCGGTAGAGAAGATAGGGTTTGCGTCGCTGGCGAAAATGCTGCAAATCCGCCTGCCAGCTGCGCCGGATCTGGGCCTCACTCTGGCCGGCCATCACGGCGAGACGCAGCCGATCGGTGCCGGCCAGCTTGTCAAAAAAACTGGCGCGGGAAAAAAATTCAGGACCGGTTTCCCCGGTGCGGCCCGCCCAGTCAATCAGGTAACGCAGAGTAAAACGACTCGGCTGATCGGCCCGGCGCAAATCGTCGCCGTGTACCTCCAGTCCGCGGTACTTTGGATTCTCACTCGCGCCGGGCACAGATCGCGGCACGAATACCAGCTCCCCTTGAGTGTCACTGGGGTGACCGACCACCTGGAACGGAAACCGGGTACCGCGGCCGATACTCACCGTCGTGCCTTCAAACAGGGCCAGTGATGGGTAGAGGCGCACTGAAAGATCATTGGGAAGATTGGGCGAAGGCTTGACCGGCAGGGAGTAGTGATCCCCCTTGCGATAACCCGCCGCGGGGATCACCGTCAGCGCACACCGGGCGTCCCCGTCGAGCCAGCCCTCGCCGTTGATCATGCGGGCCAGCTCACCCACGGTCATCCCGTGTACCAGCGGGATGGGGTGCATGCCCACAAAGCTGCGGAACTTCGGGTCCAGTACCGGGCCGTCCACATAGTCGCCATTGGGATTGGGCCTGTCCAGAACCATCAGCGGCACCGAGTAATCCGCGCAGGCCTGCATCAGATAGTGCAGAGAACTGATATAGGTGTAGAAGCGCACCCCCACGTCCTGAATGTCGAACAGCAGCCAGTCCAGGTCCTGGAGATCCTCCCGCGACGGCGCAAAGTGTCCGCCATACAGGGAAACCACCGGCAGGCCGGTGGGCGCGTCGACACCGTCCGCCACCTTGCCACCGTTTTCCACGTCACCCCGCACACCGTGTTCCAGGGCAAAGATGCGTTTTATCGCCACCTTGTTGGCGCGCAGAAAATCTATCAGGTGCTGTCCACCCACCCGGGAAGTTTGGTTCGCCACCAGGCCCACGCGCTCTCCCTGCAATAGCGGGAGATACAGGTCACCCCGCTCGGCACCGATTCGCAACGCCGAATCGGCGCAGGCGGGCAACCATACCAGCGTGAGCAGCAGTGTTATAAGGGAGCGAGCGAAACTCATAAAAACTCCATCTGGCCAAGCCGTTTTAGTCAATGCTCTAGCAGGCTGTTGAAATTCGAAGCATTTCGACGCCTGGTACCGGAATATGGATGTTCCGGCAAAATCGACGACGCCTAAGTCGCTGATTTTGGGAGAAAAGTGAAAATCACATTTTTCTCTTTTCGTGTTTTGAAACAGGCGGGAGGCCTTTTTCAACAACCTGTCAGTGGCCTACTCTACCGGCACATCGAAGTACTGATCCGGCCAGGGCTCGGGCTTATAGGTAAAATGCCACCATTCCTGAGGATAGTTGACGAAACCCCGCGCGCGCATCGCGTCCCGCAATAGCATGCGATTGCGATAAGCGGCGGAGCTCTCCAGGGGGTATTCGGTGGCCGAGCGCTCGTCCATAAAATCAAACGGCGTTCCCATGTCCAGCAGATTTCCGCTGGCCAAATCATAAAGGCCCAGGTCTACGGTGGCGCCGCGGCTGTGCCCGGACCTCTGTGCGATATAACCGCGCGCAAACAGCTGGGCTTTTTCCTCGCGCGGATAAAAACGCTCTTTGGTACTGTGGTCTTCTGCAGTGCTGGCCCAGCGCACAAAGTGGTTCACCGCACTTTGCGGGCGATAGCAGTCGAACACTACCAGGCCGACCCCGAGCACCCGCAGATCCGTGGCGACCTGTTGCAGGGCAGCGGCGGCTTCCCCGGCCAGCAGGCATTTGTTGGCCCGGTAGCCGTCCAGTGGTTCACCGACGAGGTTGTCGCCGGAGAAATACTTCATATCGACACTGATACCCGGCGCCGCAACACTGACCAGTTGCGGCGCGCCGCCAGTGCTGCAGCCGATGAGCAACGACACAATTGTCGGTAAAAAAGCAATCAATCGCATCATCACCTATCGCTCCGCTGCAAGCAGTAGCCAGGCCGCTAGAGTTGTTGCATCTCGCCGATGCCGGCATCCTGCTCAGAAAGGGTCATGACCCGCAGCGCCGGCACACCGTCCAGGGTGCGCACCCCGTGCATTTCAAGATCGTCGCGCTCGCAAACAAAAGATTGAATGGCCGCCAGAATATCCGCGGTAATCTCCTGCCCCGGCACCAGTAGCGGTATCCCGGGTGGATAGGGGACCACCTCGTCACAGGCGACCCGCCCCACCAGTGCCGATGCCTGATCGCCGTTCAACGGCAGCTTTTCACCCCGTGCAAAATAAGCCGTGCGCGGCAGTACACCGATCCGGCTGAGGTTTGGCAGGGACTGGCCGTCGGCGGGAGCCACCGCCCCCCCGGCGGACTCGGACAGCCTGCGCAGCGCCTGTTTGAGGCGCAGCACCTTGCTCTCGGTAGTACCGATGGTAACCAGAAAGGAGAGCGTATTGTGGGTGTTTTTTTCCAGCTGGATTCCAAAATCGCTGAACAGCTTCTGCTGCACATGGGGTGCCGACAAGCCCGCGCACCCCACGTCGATGGTGACCTTGGTGGGATCGAGCAGAATACCGTCCTCACCCAGCTCCGCACTGCAGATATCTTCCACCGCGAGACTGCGAAAGCGTGTGGACTCGTGCACAAACTGGCGGATTTCCTGCGCGAAATCGAGCGTGCGCTGCATGACTTCGTAGCCCTCAATACTCATCTGCTTGCGCGCCATATCCAGACTGGCAATCATGCCGTACTGCGGGCTGGTGGAAGTGTGCATATTGATATCTTCGCGGAAGCCGGCGACATCGAAGTCTTTTACACCGTGCCCCACGTGAATCATACTGGCCTGCGAAAATGCGGACAGCATCTTGTGGGTGGATTGCGTTACAAAATCGGCCCCGCACTCCAGTGCAGTGGGGCGCAACTGCGGATGGAAACGCCCGTGTGCGTACCAGGCCTCGTCGATCAATACGTACAATCCCCTGCTGTGCGCATAGTCGATAATGGGCTTGAGATGGTACCGCAAACCGTCGTAAGTACAGGAGGTCAATACCAGCAGACGCGCCGATGGCGTGCGGTCAATCGCGTCAAAAATAGTTTTGCGGGGTACCGGGCCGTAGATTCCGTATTGCTGGTTTACCGATGACTCCAGATACACCGGCACTGCGCCACTCATGATCATGGCGTGGTGGACGGATTTGTGGCAGTTGCGATCCACCACCACGCGATCGCCGCGGCGCAGGAGGTGCTGTAAAACGATCTTGTTGGAAGTCGAGGTGCCGTTGGTGACGAAGTAACTGTAGCGCGCCCCGAACGCCTTGGCGGTCAGCTGCTGCGCCTGGTGTATCACGCTGCTCGGATCCATCAGCGAATCCAGCATCTTCACACTGACGGAAAGGTCGGTGTTGAAAATATGCTCGCCCATAAAACGGTGAAAATCCACCACCCAGGGGCTGCAACTCAGGCTGTCACCGCTGGAGTGGCCGGGCG
This sequence comes from Microbulbifer discodermiae, assembly GCF_040742695.1. Taxonomy (NCBI): domain Bacteria; kingdom Pseudomonadati; phylum Pseudomonadota; class Gammaproteobacteria; order Cellvibrionales; family Microbulbiferaceae; genus Microbulbifer; species Microbulbifer discodermiae. The sequence continues at coordinate 86,970 of NZ_JBFLAB010000006.1, forward strand.
TATGCCACGAATCCCGGGCGGCGTAAACATATTCGCGCAGTGCATCGGCAAAGGGCGTGGCGGTGCGCTCCAGCAAAATCCTGCGCAGAGTGCGATAGACAACGCCGTAGTTGGATTCAGCGCGGGATATAACACTCTCGTAGGCACCATCGTCGGCGGGCGCCCGGTCCGCGGTCAACAGCACACAGTCGGTCTCGGCCCTATAGCCGCGCAAATAGTTATAGCAATCGGACGAGACTTCCCCCTCCAGACTGCTGTCATCCAGGGCGACTATCTGTGTGCGGCCGTCTTTGAGCAAATCTTCCAGTTGCTGCGGTGCTACATGAAGGAAACTGAGCCGGATCGGTGAGTCCTGGTCGGTCTCGGCCACCTGGGCCAGCTGGCTGACCCAGCGCACACCGAACTCTCGCTCCGCGGTCACCAGGACTATTTTACATTCATTCATCAGGTGCTCTCTAAAGTTACAGCAGCACGAAACCCAGTGCGGCAAATCCCAGCGCACTGACAGCGCCGGCGAGCAGGGCATAGGGCAATTGTGTTCTCACGTGTTCAATATGTTCTGTGCCGGACGCCAGCGACGAAACGATCGTCGTATCCGAAATGGGTGAGGCGTGATCGCCAAAAATACCACCGGACAATACCGCGGCAACAAACAGCGTCGGCTCGGCGCCCAAAGCGGAGGCGACCGGAACCGCGATCGGCAGCATAATCGAAAAGGTGCCCCAACTGGAACCTACGGAAAAAGCGATGACCCCGGACACGAAAAAAATCACCACCGGCAGCAGCGCCAGGGGAATCGCATCACCCACCATGCCCGCCACGTATTCACCCGTACCCAGCAGTTTGGACACGGATCCAAGGGCCAGGGCCAGCACCAGTATGACCGCCAGCGGCAACATGCGCCCCGCCCCCTCCATCCAGGTGTGGCTCAACTCATCCAGCGTCATACTGCGCTGCAGCAGGACCAGGGTGGATACGACCGCCAGTGCCGTCAGCGAGGCCCAGAGGACGGCTGTGGAGCCGGAGCCTGCAAAGATATCCCCGTCGCCGGTGATCCACAGGGCGGTGGGCATGGCCAGGATCAGCGTCAGTAGCGGCAACAGCATATTCAACAGCCGCGGCTTGACGTGCTTCGCCTCCCCAACGCTGATGCCGATGTCGATGCCGTCCGGGTCGCCACCACTGGTGCGGGCCTGGGCTTGGGCCATAGGTCCCGGGTTATAGTCGCGGGAGATGGTATAGGCGGTGAGCGCCACGGCGGCGATCGCATAGAGGTTTAGCGGAATGGTGGACAGCAGCACCTTGAGAGGATCCTCTACCCCGAGGCCGTCCAATAATCCTAGATTGAATGCACCCCAGGCGTTCAGCGGAATCAGCATACACACCGGTGCCGAGGTGGAATCGATAATGTAGGCGAGCTTTTCCCGCGCTATCCTGAAGCGATCAAACAGGGGACGCGAAACGGTACCGGCCACCAGCACGGTGATGTTGGACTCGATAAAAATAACAATGCCCACCAACCACGCCATCCACTGGGCCCGCTTGCCATTGGTGACCCAGCGGCTGCGTTCCAGAAAACGGACGAAACCGCTCACGGCACCGCAGCGCTCCAGTGTCACTATAAAGGCACCGATCACCAGCGTGAACATCACCACTCTGGCGTCGCCGGGATTGGCCAATATGGCCAGAACGCCATCCAGCGCCTCGGCCAGAGAGGGGAAGATACCGGATTGATTGAGAAGGTAGAAACCCAGCCAGATACCGGCGAACAGCGCCAGGTAAACCTGTCGGGTGAGCAGCGCCAGGCCGATGGCGATAAAGGGAGGCAGCAGTGTAATCCAGGTCAACTCAGTCATACAGCCTCTGATCATTATTATTCATGTCATGCTACCGATTGCAGCTGCGTCGCAACGCCCGGACCGGCGCGCATACTAACCTGTCTGGGGCCAAAAGCCATCAGCTTACCGCCGCTTCCAGCAGGGTCAGGCTGCCCCCATCGCCATCCAGCTCGGCCATGGCGCCCACCGGAATCACCGTCTGATCCTCCACATGGCCGGTCATCAGACCGCGGATCACCGGCACTTTCAATCCACCGCAACGCTCCCGCAACACATGTTCCACGCTGAAGGTATTGCCGCTGGTATCCGCCTCGGTGAATTTGCCGAACACAATGCCGGCCACCTGCTCCAGTTTGCCCGCCAGCCACAGTTGGGTCAGCATACGGTCAATGCGGTAGGGGGCCTCGCCCACGTCCTCGAGAAACAGTATGCGGTTCCGGAATTCCGGTTCGTAGGGAGTCCCCAGCAGGCTGCAGACCAGCGACAGATTGCCACCGGTCAGCCGCCCCCGCGCCCTGCCGCCGCGAAACCTTGTCAAACGGTTGTTGTGCTCGGCGCGCCCTGGAGCCGCCTCGAACCGGGGCGGTGCGCCGATTCGAACCGGCCCCTCCCCCCGGACCAGCACCTTGCGGAACTCATTGAGGGTGTAATCGGTGAAATTCTGCGCTGCGATGGGCCCGTGGAAAGTAATGAACCCACAGCGGCGGTTGATGGCGTTTAGCAGCGCCGTGATATCGCTATAGCCCAGCAGCACCTTGGGGTTGCGGCCAATAGTGTCATAGTCCAGCAGCGGCAGAATCCGCGGAGTACCATAGCCCCCGCGCAGGCAAAAGACCGCGTCCACCGAGGGGTCCGCGAACATCGTATTGATGTCCTGAGCCCGGGCCGCATCCGGTCCCGCCAGATACTGGGTGCGCTGGTACAGGTTGCGCCCCTCTTTGACCGCAAAACCCAGCGACTTCACGATATCGATCGCGAAGCGTATATCCTCATCCTCCCAGGCATTGCTGGCCGGTGTCACCAGGCCCACGGTCATGCCCGGCTGCAGCCGCGCCGGCCGCCGCATTTCCCCGGTGTCCGGAGTTGTGGCAGCCGCGGCAGCGCCGGCACTCAGCCCGCCGAGCACTGGCGCCGCCAGCATAGACTTGATCAAACTGCGTCTGTTCACTGTAGATACCCCCTCCAACGCCTAATTGTCAGCACCGATGCGGACAAACCTCAGATCCGGGAAATCGTAACTAAAGTCCACCCCCCGTGACTGAGGCTGCATCGTCAATACAAGCTCCCCGTTTTCGTCGTTGCCGGCAATCAGCCAGGCATCCGCCTCCAGACTGCGGTCGTCCCAGCGCAGGCTCCAGACACCCGTCGCCGCCGCTTCCAGGGTTCCTTGGAGTCGCGGCGATTTAAGTGATCGCCAGCGCAGGCGTCCCTCTGCAATCCCTATCTGCACAGGGCCAAACCAGGGGTCCCGGTAACTGCCGGCCAGCTCTTCATCCTCCAGCACCGTGCGACTCTCAGGGGGCGGATAATGCTCCGGCTCCTGGGGTTCCGAGGCGCCGCCATAAAGTGCCTGGAAATACGCCAGCCAGTCCCGCTGTTCCGTCTGCAAATAGAGGTTCAGGAGGCTGTATATGAGGGCCTGGCGGGCGACGCCGGCGCTCCGGTTCATCAACACCACCACCGCCAGCTCCTCCTCCGGCACTATCGCAACCCAGGCGTACATTCCCGACAGGGAACCGGTGTGGTGCAGCACCCGCCGGCCGTGCATATCCTGCACCCGCCAGCCCAGTGCGTAGGCGTAGAAATGTGCCCCGTCCCGCTCCGCACGGGTCTCTGACAGAGGCATCAGGGTGACCGGCCGCCACAGGCGATCCCGGCTCTGTTCGCTGAGTATGCGCCGGCCTTCCGGTGTCACTCCGCCAGCTGACAGTGTGCGCAGCCAGCGCAGCATATCGGCGGCACTGCAGTGCATACCGCCGGCGGCTGCCAGCACTATAGGCTGGTCGCCGGCCAGATTCGGTGTGTCCACTACCAGAGTGCCGTTTTCCAGCCGGTGCGGATCGGCCAGATTGTCCCGTGCGCCGCCCGGTACCGGACCCGCAAAACAGTGCTTCAGTCCCAGTGGCGACAGCAGCCGGCTCTGCACAAAGTCTTCGAAGGACTGCCCGGAAACTGCCGCAATCAATTCGCCGGCGACGATGTAGAGCAGATTGTCATAGGCGTAGTCAGCGCGAAAGCGACCGCTGACCGGCAGATACTGCAGACCCGAGATGATATCGGTACGGGTATAGTGATTCGGCTGCGGCCACAGCATCAAATCCCCGGCGCCCGGGCCCAGTCCGGATCTGTGGGTCAACAGATCCTCCACGCGAAATTCCCGTGTGATCCACTCATCGCCGAGACGGAATTGCGGCAGGAAATCGACCACGCGACTGTCCCAGTCAATCCTGCCCTCCTCCACCAACAGCGCCAGGGCGGCGGCGGTAAAAGCCTTGGTGGTCGATGCCAGTTTGAACAGTGTGTGCTCATCCACCGGCCGCGGCCGCTCCACATTGGTCACGCCAAACCCGCGCAGCAGCACCGGCTCACCGCGGTGCCAGATACCCACAGCGGCACCCGGTACCCGCTCTGCGGTCAGGATATGTTCAACCAGCTGCTCTATATCCCACGGCTTTGGCGGCGCATCATGGCTGCAGCCCCCGACTGCGGCAGCGAGTAGCAAATACAGGATTGCCACTGAAACCTTGATATTCATACGCTCCTCCCCGGCACTCGGCGTCGCGCCCGCCGCCCCGGCAAATCATTTTTATACGACTAACATGCCCAGCTAACCACCGCCCCCGCAGGTACATGCTGGCTTGGCCACCAGGCCGCCGTTACCACGGCACTAAGCGCTTCCGGCTTGACGTCGAGACACAACAGGAATAATTTATCAACTTGATCATTTTCTGTAAATATAATTTATTCCAAACCCCTACATCTCGGAGCCCCGCTGTGTCCAAGTCCCACCGCTCGAACCCGATGCTGCTCGCCCTGCTCACTGCCGTGTTGAGCCCCCTATCGGCGCTGGCAGCGGGCAGCCAGGATACCGGCCTGGCGGCTGTTCAGGCGCTGATGGACCAGGGGCAGTACAGCCGCGCACAGGCCCGGATCTCGCAGTTGCTAGAGCGGACACAATCCGGCCAAAGCCGCACTGATCTGCTGTTTGAAGCCGAGCGTATGCGCCGTATCCAGTTGGACTTCACCCTGCATGAAAAGGATCTGCTGTCGGCTATCCAAGGTTATATTCCCGACGCGACAGCGGGAGATATCGCAGCCTGGAAGCGGGACCAATTGCTGGAATACAAGGTTATTGACGGCGAGCGCCGCTACTTTCGCAAAGTCGCCTACAACCTGGTACATATCTCGGATGCGGCGGCGCGGCGCAGTAACGACTACCGGCTGTACAGCGAGAATCCACCGCTCTACGCACTGCATAGACATCATCTGGAAATCATCAACGCCGACACTCCGGTTCGCCGGCGCTTCCGCGTCCGCTATCGCCTTTCGGTGAACCCGGACGCGGTGCCGGCCGGTGAGACGATCCGCGCCTGGATTCCCTTTCCCAAGGAACTGCCGGGACGCCAGGAAAATATCACCCTGCTGCAGTCGTCCCCCAAACACCACCAACTGGCACCCGCGCAACAGCCTCAGCGCACCATTTATTTTGAGCAACAGGCGGTGGCCGGCGAGCCCACCCGGTTTGAAGTCAGCTATGCATTTGACAGTATCGCCGCTTACACGAGGATCGATGCCGAAAAAGTCACCCCCAGGGACTCGCTACCACAATCCGTGCAGCCTTACCTGCAGGAGCGCGAGCCCCATATCCGCTTCACACCGGAGATGGTCGCACTGTCGAAGCGCATCGCCGGCGACGAGAAAAATCCCTATCGCATCGCCCAGAGACTGTTCGCCTTTGTAGACGCCATTCCCTGGGCCGGTGCGCGCGAATATTCCACTATCCGCAACATCAGCCGCTATGCGGCAGAAGCGGGACATGCGGACTGCGGCCAGCAGACGCTGCTGCTGATCACGCTGATGCGCCTCAACGGAATTCCCGCCCGCTGGCAGTCGGGATGGGAGTTTTCTCCAACGGCATTCGACACCATGCACGACTGGGGCGAGTTTTACCTGGCACCCTACGGGTGGATGCCCATGGACGTAACCCACGGCAAACTGGGTGGTGGGGACAGTTCCGCAGATTGGTTCTACCTCGGCGGGCTGGATGCCTATCGCCTGATTTTCAACAGCGACTACAGCCGGCCGCTGGTGCCTCCCAAACAGCATTTCCGCTCGGAAACCGTGGACTCACAGCGCGGCGAAGTGGAATGGCACGGCGACAATCTGTATTTTGATCAATGGGATTACCAGCTGGACTGGGAGCTGCTGGAACAGCAATGAACAAGACGGGCGATCGCAAAGGTTGCCCGGGCAATAGCGGCATCACCGAATCGCCGCCCGGCGGCGGGAATAACTCCGCCGGGGGATTTACTTGTCCACCGCCAAAAGGCCGCTGATAAGACTCTCGATCACATGCAGCTGTGCGGACCGAAACAGCAGGCGCTGCATGGCTCCATTCTCTTCCGGGGGCACTACATAGAGGCGGATATCGGAGTGGATACTGGCCGCATTGTAATTGTAGCGGGTGAGGCTCATCACTTTCGCACCCTGGGTCCGCGCGGAATTGGCCACTTCCACCAGGGACTCCTCTCCCCCCATGTCGCAGATGATGCACAACAGGTCCTGGCCCTCGAGAGAATTGACCATACTTTTCTGCAACTGGCCGCTTTGGTCGTAAACAGCCCAGTATCCCAGCTCCAGCAGCTGGTGCGCCAGATACTGGGCTACCGCAGCGGAGCCGGCACAGGCGGCAATCTGGATACAGCGGGTGGCTTGAATCGCAGCAACCGCCTCACGCAGATAATCGGCCTCATTGATATTGGTGGTGTTCTCGAGGACTTCCAGTTTTTTCTGTGCGAGCAGGCGCAGCGGTGTATCCGAGTAGGAAAAGTTCGCGCCAGCCTCCTCCACAAGGCCGGCCCCGAGGCCGCCGCCGGCATAAGTCTCATATACAGCCAGCTTGAGGCTCGGATAACCCTTGTAACCCAGCTTCTGGGAAAATTTCACCACGCTGGACTGGCTCACCCCCACCACATCGGCGAGTTGCTGGGAGGAGTAATCCCGCAGTAGCTTGGTATTTTCTAAAATAAAATCGGCCAGCTTGCGCTCGTTAACCGACATCTGATCGCGCATCGCGCGCATTTTCAGTAAACACGTCATATCCACCGCTCCAGGAGGCAAACTATCCGTTGTTATCAACCCGGCAATCAAGCCCGCCGTCCGGTATCACCGCTAAAACACTGGCGCTAATGCGTGGCGTCATTGATGTGTCGACGGACGCTGTCAGTCCGCAGCCCGGGCAACAGTTGCCCCTAGCCGCACGCATCCGACAGTCTTCCCGCATGCCCGGTTGGGGAACCCCGGATTGAACCCGCATGTGAATTCAACGGGCTCTGACAGCCGGAGACATCACGCGCTTGATCAAAGGTGCCCGCATACTACACCAATAGCTGCAGTCCTTCGATTTTCTCGATACCCAACCCTGGGGTTTCGTTCAGAATAATATCCGCATCCCGGTAAGTTGCGCCACCGATGACCGGATCATACTGGCAGAGTGAAGGGACATCCAGGTCGAGTTTGGACACTATTGGCGATCTGGCGGCGGCCACATGGGCTGCCGCGGAGACACCGATACTGGTCTCCAGCATGCACCCCACCATGCAATCGGTACCGTAAAGCCCACACAAATCCACGATTTTCAACGCATTGCGGATACCGCCAGTTTTCATCAGTTTGATATTGATGATTTCCGCTGCGTGACGCTGAATAACATCCAGCACCTCCAGTGGCCCGAAAATACTCTCGTCCGCCATGATCGGCGTTTGCACCCGTTCGGAAATGTAACGCATACCCTCCAGGTTGCTGGCCTTCACCGGCTGCTCCACCAGTTCCAGCATTACCCCCGCCTCCTCGAGACTGCGGATGGCGGACACCGCCTGCTTTGGTGTCCAGCCCTGGTTTGCGTCGAGGCGCAACAGTGCACGCCCCTTTACCGCCGCGTACACCGCCTTGATACGCTCTATATCCAGACGGATATCCTTCCCAACTTTCAGCTTCAGTATTTCAAAGCCCCGCTCCACCGCACTCTCGGCATCGGCGACCATCTTGTCGATATAATCCACGCTGATGGTGATATCCGTGGTCAGACCACTCTCGCCACCACCGAGGATCTTGTATAGCGGTGTGTCATAACTTTGCGCAAACAGATCGTACAGGGCTATTTCCACCGCCGCCTTGGCGCTGGTGTTGTTGATCATCGCGGTATCTATCTCGGCGGTGAGCCGGTTCAGATCGGCCACATGCCGGTCCAGCAGCAGTGGGGTATAGACACTGCGAACTGCCTCAATTACAGAACCGTGAGTATCGCCGGTAATCACCGCAGTGGCCGGGGCATTGCCATAACCGACGTGACCCGTGTCAGTTTCCAGCATGACAATGACGTCCTCCACATACTCGACTATGCGCAGTGCCGTCTTAAAGGGCGTGATCAGTGGCACTTTGAGCATACCCAGCTTGACATCAACTATTTTCATGGTGGTCCCGATCAAAGAATGGTTTTTATTGCGTAAATACTGTCGACAAAACTCTTGTCGCGGCTCAGCCACAGTGGCTTTAGGGGAGTAACCGAGACCCCGGACAAGGTGCCACTGTAGAAATTCTTCTCGCTGTCGTAATAACGCAGTCCGGTCACGTCGTGAATGACATAGGGCTCTCCGGAAACATCGCCGATATACATCATCACATGCCCGGGCATATAGATCAGATCCCCCACCTGGAGTGAACCCAGAGCGTCCCGGCGCCGCTTTTCATCCCCCTCGCCGAAGAACCGCGTAGGTGCAAACCCGCCCCGCCCCTGCTGGCCCGAGTTGCGCGGCATCAAAATCCCAAAAGACTTGTACACCTCGCCGATAAATCCGGTGCAGTCGCGGCCGTTGTAGTCGTGCCCCCAGCCGTAGCGCTCGCCCAAAAACTTGAACGCCTGGCGCAGTAAGGCGGAATCCCGATACGCCAGAGCCCCCCTGTGCACATCGCGGCTGCGGGCGATCAGGGTCGGTACAAATTCCAGCGAACCATCGGCGGCGCGCGCGGGCAGACTGACTATATAACTGGCGTAGGGATTCTGCCCGTTTACCTGGTAGCCGACATCGGCGGCACTCAGCAGTGGCAGCGACACCCCCATGTCCAGCGCAACCTGCGAGGTGCGGGGATCATCGGGATTGAAATTGGTCTGCACCTGCGCGCCGGTCACCAGCAACCGCGGCTCCCGCTGTGACCAGCGGTCGATTTCATCGCGGTCACCGACTGCGACCGCAGATTTTGGCAGCCAGGCCGCATAGTGGTAGTTGACCGCAAACCACCAATTGCCATCGGTACTCTCGTGCAATAGTGCCAACCGCTGGCCGGGGAAGACCCCCGTTTCCTGCAGCCGGTCCAAATCCGTATCCTGCGGATTTTTGTATATACGCATCTGCGTGGGAAAGCTGCGCATGTTCGCCCGGCGCACCACCATTCCCCAGCGCACCCTCACTTCAGCGGGAATACGGGCTCTCTGAGTCGAAGCTTCCAGGGCGGCATAGTCCCGCGGCGTCAGCGGCGAGTCATCGGTATGAAAGCGGGGTGTGGAGGCGGGGCGGCTGACAGTATCCAGTAATGCCAGCACCCGGGTTCGTTTCAGGCGCTGAGGAAACTGGTCCAGGTCGTGTAAATGCTCGCCACGGGCAAAATTTTTGGCGTTAAAGGTGCCGATCTCTGCCGCAGTCATGCGGATTTCATCGTCCCTTAGGCGCCCTATCCAGTATTCCGGGTCGAGCATCTCCTCCCTGATACCGGGCACGTCCGTCACGAACGCCGGCGCAACAGATGCCGGTGGTGATACCTCTGCCCTGCTGGCCCAGGCGCCGAGTGCCAGGCCGAATAGTATCGGCGCCACTATGGCTGCTGTTGTTGTCATCTTCACCATCATGGCCACCCAGTACTGCGGACGCACCTTCTTGTTGCCGCTGCGATTTTGCCATCAAAAGACAGCATTGATGACAAAAGAATACATTATTCTACAGTCTCGAACAATGATGAATAAATGATTATCAAATGATCTGCCACGCCCACAGGTGCAGGCGGTCGTCTGATGAGAGCCATGGCGGAGGTCGGGGAGACGGTTCCAGCGGCCCCAGCCGCAGTTGATGGACACCCCGCCCCTGGGGCCGGCCGCCAGCCCAGCATTCCATATAGCCCAGACAACCGGCTTGGCGCCTTGTTCCCTGGGTCTATCTGTCGAGTCTATTGCGGAGCCACCGCCGGGGCGGCGACGGAAAAACACGACCGGCTCCCATATCAGCGGCAGTCGGATATCACTGGGGCGGTTACCGCAGACCCGAAAGGTTTACTCAAAAAGATAAGCAGGAATAATTAATTACTAATTTAATTACATCTTGGAATTTTCTATTAAAGTCGTGCTACTATCAGCGTCGCAACTACTGAAGTAGCGCCTTCTGGGATGGGCAACGACCTGCCGCTACAGCTATTCAGCTCTGCTTAGACGGCGGCATATCAATGGGCACGCGGCGCATTTCTATAACAATGATGACGGAAGCGATGAAACCTTTTCCCGACCAATGGCCAAAGTTCACCAACCTGATGAAGGTCGCGGTGATGGGTGCCTCGGTACTCCCCCTCCCGGCGGGGGATGGGTTCGGCGAGAAAATTACCCGCATCAACGATTTGCGCCCAGGCGATCTGGTGTTCCTGAAAAACACCCACATTAACTGGACCGAAGTTGTGCTCACCCACGTCGGCATAGCGCTCGGCGACAGTAGCTACATTCACCGCCTCACCTCTAACGATGGAGTGGTAGGAATTCAGCCCATCCCCGCCGACGATTTTTTACTCGGCAATCAGACTTAAGGAATCGCTATGCCAATCCATGTACTATCCTCAGCGTGGAAGAAATCCCTGCTTGCAGCAGGCTGTGCGGTCACCCTGAGCGCCTGTAGCTCCGGTGGTTTCAACCACTCCAGCAACGCCTACCACATTGAAACTGTGGCATCGCAAAATGCCAGTGAGCGGGTGCGCTTTCTGGTGCTGCACTATACCGCCAGCGACTTCGCCTCTTCGCTGCACATACTTACCCAACCCAGCGAGCACCCGGTCAGCTCCCACTACCTGATTCCCGAAAACGGCGATGCCAGTTACCCCCACAAGGATTTGCGTGTTTACCAGCTGGTGGACGAGAACCGCCGCGCCTGGCACACAGGTCCCGGTAAATGGAACGACCGCACTCAGGTCAATGACCAGTCCATCGGTATCGAGATCGTCAACAAAAGCTATTGCGAACCGCCGGTGGAAACCGGCACAGTGAAACCCGGAGAAGAGAATTGTTTTTTCCCCGAGTTCGATCCCCAGCAAATCGATCTGTTGATTGCTCTGTCAAAGGATATTCTCGCCCGCTATCCGGATATCCGCCCCACCAATGTCGTCGGTCACGGCGACGTCAAACCTGAATTTAAGATAGATCCGGGCCCCAAGTTCCCGTGGCAGAAGCTGGCGCAAGCCGGCATCGGCGCCTGGTACGACGACGATACGGTTAAACGGCACCTGGATTATCTACAGGGCAATACCACCAGCGACCGGCAGAGTATCCGCCACCACTTCGCCCAGTGGTTGGCGGATTACGGCTACGGTATCGATCCGGACAATACCAGTGACGAAGAGATCAGCATCTATACCCGTGCCTTTCAGTATCACTTCCGCCCCTGGAAAGTGGACGGTGAGGTGGATAACCAGTCCCGCGCGATCCTTCTGGCACTACTGGAAAAGTACTACCCCCGCAAGCTCAGCAGCTACAAGGACATAGATACAGGTATAGTGGCGGAGCTCAGTAGCCCGGCAAGCAATTAGGGCCTGTTGACACTCCTGCCTCTGCTGCTGTCCGGTACCGCGGCACCGAATCGGAGAACAGTTTCCCTTATTGGAAACAGGTCGAAAATCGCTTGGGAACCTCTGACTAACGCATTAATGCCTCAGCGAAGTTCGGCGATGTGCTGCAAACTGTGCCGGCAAAATTCAACTTGCGGCCGTTTGTCAACGCCGCGACAGCGCTTCGCGAATTTCGCGGATAACCGCGACGGCCTGCGGATTGTCGCCGTGGACGCATAGGGTATCGGCGGCGACCTGGAGGCGGGAGCCATCACTGGCGGTAACGCCACCCCGGGCAAGTTCCTGCGCCTGGTGAATAATTTCCGCCGTAGTCTCCAGCACTGCACCCGCTTGGGTGCGGGACAGCAAGCTGCCATCCGGCCCATAGCGCCGGTCGGCAAAGGCTTCCAGCAGCAACTCCACACCATATTCCGCCGCCAGCTGCCGATACCGATCAATTTGGAGGGAGGCCAGAATCATCAGCGGCAGGGCGGTATCGAATTGTGCAACGGCTTCCAGCAGCGCGCGCATCACGGCCTGGTCGCGCAGCGTGTCCCAATAGAGGGCACCGTGGGGTTTGACGTACTGCACCAACGTGCCTTCGGCGCGACAGAGCCCCTGCAGAGCACCCAACTGATAGATAACCATGGCGGTGATTTCTTCCGGCTGACAAGCCATGGAGCGGCGCCCGAAGCCCGCCAGATCCGGGTAACCGGGGTGTGCGCCTATCTGCACACCATTGGCCTTCGCCAACCTTATCGAACCCTGCAGAGAGAGGGGGTCGCCGGCGTGATAGCCACAGGCGATGTTGGCCATGTCGATATAGGGCATAACCTCTGCCTCATCTGCCAGCCGCCAGATACCGTAGCCTTCGCCGAGGTCGCAGTTGAGTTTCAAGTACTTGGCTCCCATCCGCAAGAATTTATGCCGGACTAGGATAGCATTGACAGAAGCTGACGACAGCGCTCGCGAACGAGCGGGGCCGCCCGTCGCAACTTGGCGCCTCGCTGCACCGGCCTGGATTAATCAGAGGTTCCCCGGGGATTTAAAACCCGGATTGCAGCGTTTGCGCGGCGTTTCTAAGGGTGGTGACTACCGCCTCACCACTGAAAGCCGGCAGGCCATCCTCCGACGCTGTGGCCATACCGGTGACACTGTCGACAATACCGCTCCGGCTCAGCACTTCCAACAGGGGGGTCAGGTGAAGGTTTCGCAGCAGGTTTTTGCGTACAAAGGCGGAGGCCAGTGCCAGCAGACCACAGGCGCCCCAGTTGGCGATATCCGCAATCACCAGTCCATCGGTCCAGGAAACCGCTGGCACTATCGACAAACGGGCCAGGGGATCTGCGACGCGCCCCATTCCCAGGTGATTGCCGCTGTCGGCGATCGCAATGCTGTAGCAATCGGCGAGCTCCAACAACTTTTCCCAGGGCAGCGTTCGGTCACTGATGTCCTCGAAACGCGGATTGTAGTAACAGCCGTCGGCCGCCTGGCCCGGCACGGCGACGAAAATCAGCAGAGTGGGCGCAAAGCCGGCCATATACCCTTGCAGCTGTTCGCAGACATCGCCACTGCGGTCAAGGGCCAGCAGATCCCTTTGATTCAGTTGCGGCAATTCGGCCACGCAGTTGCGCAGCCGGTCAATATAGGGAGTAAAACCCACCAGCCTGGCCTGGCCACCACAGTCTTTGACACCCTGCAACAGCGCTATGGCGCCGGCAGGTCCATCGGTCTCATAGGTTTCCCCCACCGGAAACCCGCTGACGATGACTACCCGCTGGCAGTGCCTTACAAACAATTCCGCCGCGGTGTGCAAATAACCCGGCGTCCATAGCTGGCGTACCTGAGCCATACCCCGGCGGTCACTGCTGACCAGCAGCTCTTCCAGTTGCAGCGCCAGCGCGCTCACCGAAGTTTTTTGCGGGTTCACTCCCCTGTCGACGCCTTCTAAGTCATGCATATCACACCCGCTGCCCCGAACCGAAAAATTTTAACTGAGCGGCCAGCTCGGCCTGAGACTCAGTCAGGCTGCCCAGGACAAACTTGACCTGGGTGCCCGGCCGCGCCTGTGCCAGCCGGTCCAGATCCACCCGATACACATGCCCCAATTTCGGGTAGCCGCCAATGGTCTGGCAATCCCGCATCAGCACTATTGGCAGACCGTTGCCGGGGATCTGTATCGCCCCCGGCGCCACCGCCTCCGATGTCATATTGCCCGGTACTTCGCCCAAGGGTTCGCCACTCATACGCACGCCCATACGGTCGGATTCGGGCGCGACCCGGTAATTGCGGCTGAAAAAATCGCGCCGGCTCTGTGGGGGAAACTGCGTAAATTGATTGGAGGCTGCGACGCGCAGAAAAACTTCGGTTGAGTATTGGCGCACATAACCTGGCGGCGCTGCCAGCAGGGTATTGCACTGCTGCGGCCCGTATGGCAGCAGATCGCCCCGGGCCAGTGGCGCACCCTGCAGCCCGCCCAGTTTTTCTGCCACCGTGGTGGCGCGGCTGCCCCATACAGGCGGGGTGAGAATGCCACCTGCCAGGGCCATATAACTGCGCAGGCCGGAAGTTGCCGTCAACCCTGTCAGTAAGCTGCCGGCGCCGACACGGTGTGCCCGCCAGTTGTCCAGAGGCTTGCCGTCCAGCTGCCAGCCGCAATCGGCTCCGGTGATGGCAATACAGGTGTGTGCGGGGAAACGCAGGGCAAAAGGTCCCAGGCAGATTTCCAGCAGCGCCGCCTGTGGCGGGTTGTGCAACAACCGGTTGGCCCAACCCGCTGCGTGACTGTCCAGCGCACCGCCCACACTCACGCCCAGATGCTGCTGTCCACGCCGGCCGCAGTCCTGGATCAGCGTCAGTGGTCCCGGTCGCTCCACGACTGCGTACTCAGTCATCGGGGTCTCCTCCGAGCGCGATAAACTCCGCCCGTGCCACCGGCACGAAACGCACGCAATCCCCCAGCTGCAGCAGCACTGTCGGCGGCGTGCTGGCGCGGTCAAACAGCAGCGTCGGGCAGCGGCCGATAATATTCCAACCACCCGGGCTGGAGTCTGGATAGACCGCGGTCTGGGCACCCGCTATGGCCACCGCACCCGCCGGCACAAGGCTGCGCGGGGTCTCCCGCCTCGGCATTTGCAGGGCTGGGGGAACCTGGCCGAGAAATGCGAAACCGGGGCGAAACCCCAGCGCATAGACCCGATACTCCTGTGCCGCATGCAGCTGCACGACTTCATCGGCAGAACAATTGGCAAACTCCGCCAGCCGCGGCAAGTCCGGCGCCACCTCGTCATCGTAGTACACCGGCAGCTCCACCAGGCGGGCTTTGTCTTTCACCGCATTTCCCGCATCGCTCACCGCCACCGGGTTCCGCTCGGTCAACAGCCGGTCCAGCCTTGTGTGAATCTCTCTCCCGGTGCAATGCAGAAGATCGTAATAGACGGTGACGCTGCAGTAGGATGGCACCACGTCAGTGATTACATCAGCCAGTTCCCGGCGGATGCGGGCCACCAGCTGTACTATCAGCGCCAGAGTATCCGCACTCACCTCATCGGCCAGGTAGACAGTGACAGCCTCATCACCGGAATCGACCAGTTGAAACATCCTTTATTCCCAGTGCTGTTCCCAGTTCAGTTGTGCACAGTTGGTCGCATCCTGTAACTCCAGATTGCTGCAATCCGTAACCCACATTTGTCCGGGAGGCTGCGTGATGCAAAAATTCCGCTCGCCGCGCCGCAACGCCGCCGCCGACAGTGAAAGGCGACCGGTGCGAATATCGGCACGGACACCGAGAGCGCTGTTGTGGCTCACGCCATCGTCCTTTGTATTTGTAGGGTGGGGTGAATCCGGCCGCAGGACGTTTTGAACGCCAGCAGTCCGCACAGGACAGCGGGAATAGGCAGGCACCCATATCGGCGCCTTTGGCGACAGTGCGCGAACCTGTAGCCAGCGCGGCCCTGCCCGTCCGGAAGAACCGCCCGGGGTGGTGCCGGGGTTCCCGAGGTTAGGGGTCACGCCCCTGAGCCGGGAGCGGGTACAGCCCGCCAGCGAAAATCCGGAGGTCAAGGTTCGCGCCGCCACTAGTACACCCGCGGACAGCAGCCGCCCGGGAACCGGGTCGGTGGTCGCAACGCGATCGTCGCGCAACAGTTTGGAGCCATTAGTAATTACCTGCCCGGCAATATCGGTTTCGTCCTTGATTTGCAGTGATGGCGCCTTCCGGCGGCTTCAGGCTGCCCGCGCCATATGCCCACTGGGTGGCCGTGACTGAGTCAGCGCCAAATCGAAAAACAGCACGCTGTAGAGGCGTTGATCTCCGCTCTGATAGCCTCATAGCCCCGCCTCTGAGACTGAAACACTTCCACCGGCGAAAGTTCACACGCCCGAAATCGCCGGATCACCTCACTGGCGCCCAGATAACACAATTCCAGAGACACAGATCACATATCTCGGCCCTTGGCCACGCGCAAAACAATCACTTCCATAGTGTTCCAAGAGGGGTTCACACTTAAATTAGTAGCTAGAGGTGGAACCGATAGAAGCCACCGCCTTGCTCACCGACTACTGTGCTTCAGGTCCCACCGGCTGCGGACACCTTGTCAGATTGTTGACAAACACTTTTTTAACAGTCTGCCAGGGCCTGTTCACACCAAGGTCTGTTCACACTAACTGAGTTGGCCCTAGTCAATATTGGCCGGGGCGTCGGCCGCAGGCATTCCCACAACCGTTTGCCGGGAACCGGACTGTACAGTGACCGGCAGCCTGCCCTCGGGTGCTGTGGTACTGGACAGCGCGGCAGCCAACGCGGTGTAGACAGGCCCCCGCAGGCTGCCGCCCGGGCCGATAAAAGCTTTGTAGTCGTAACTGGCCAGGAGTAGGTCGGCCAGTTGATGAAACTTAGCCGCTTCATAGGGTGAACGCATACTGATGAAGACAGTTTTCTGCCCGCGCGCGCGCGCCAGTTGCAGGCTCGCGCCGTAGATATCCTGCAGTTGGGTGCTGTCCAGGATCGGCTGCGGAGCAGCCGCCAGGTCTTCCGCACCGCCCCACTCCACGGCGCTCTCACCCGGAACTATACTGGCCACCACAAGCACCTGCGCCGCCTTTCCGGGCAATATCTCCAGCGCCTTGTCCGGCGGCACTAGCTCCACCTCGGCATCGCTGACCTGGGCTATGGCCAGCCGAAAAGCCTCTCCTATGGCGCGGCTCGGCGCTATGACCTGAAGGCTTTTGACTGCAGTGGAAATAACCGGCAGGGCCCCCTCTGCGGGTGGATAGACAGGGCTGACCGCGGCGCGCGCCAGCTGATCCGCAAGTTGGCGATGGGCGGGTTCTGCGAGAACCCTGTGCGCCATGGCGATATTCTCTTCCACATCGCGCCGCAGCCACTCAGTATCTACATACCTCTGCTTCAGAGCGATGATTCTGGCTGCGGAAGTATCGATATCCCGCTCGAACAGGCTGCCACTGCGCACCGCCTCCACCACCGCGTCGATCAGCTGTTCCACCTTGGGCAGATCTTCCGCATAGCGGATTTTTATCGGCATCAGCGCTATGTCTGCACCGGCGGCAAAAGTGTGTACAACCGCCTGCTCCGCGCTGAAGTAGTCGCTGATACCGGCCATATCCAGTGCATCCGTCACCACCACTCCCCGGTAACCCATCTGATCGCGCAGTATTCCGGTCAGTATCTTGTGGGAAAGCGTGGCGGGTACCATCAGGCTTTCACCATCCTCGCCCTGCAGGCTGCTGTTATCCAGTGCTGGGTACTGGATATGGGCGCTCATCACCAGCGCAGGGGCGGCGTCGCGGATGACCTCTGCAAAGGGCAGCAGGTCTATTCCCTGCGCCTGCGCCAGCGGACGCTGAACCCGTGGCAGGCCGGTGTGACTGTCCACCGATGTATCGCCGTGGCCGGGGAAGTGCTTGACGGTGGCCGCCACCCCGTGTCGCTGGAACGCCTTCACGCTGGCGGCCCCGAGTGCGGCCACCATCTGCGGAGCTTCGCCATAGGAGCGCACATTGATCACCGGATTGTCCGGATTGCTGTTGACGTCCAAAGTGGGGGCAAAATTGACGTTGAATCCCAGTGCACGCACCTGTTCCGCCATGGCCGCGGCAGTACCCTGGGCAAACTGGGTGCCGTGACCCGGGTAGGTGGCACCTATCGCCATATTGCCGGCGAATGCCGTCGCTTCATCCCGCGGCAACCGGTTCACACGGCCGCCCTCCTGGTCGATCGCCAGCAGCAATGGCTGCGCGGCTGAAGACTGCAGCGCGGCCTCCTGCAGATCCCGGTTGAGCCGCACTATCTGTTCGCTGTTCTCCAGGTTGTCGGCAAACAGCACTATGCCCCCCAGTGCGGACCCGGTGACCAGCTCGCGCAGATCCTCGGGCAACACGGTGACGGGGCGCTTACAGCCGGGCTGCGAAGCCCCGGCTGCTTCCAGCGACCGATCAGGCTGCCCCCTGGCACCGCAGTAATAGCGGATATCCAGCATGAGCTTCTGGGCAACTTTTTCTCTCAGCGACAGAGCCGCCCCGGCCTCCTCCGACCTTTCGCCACAGCCGGTCAGGACCACAACCAGTGCTATGCAGACGGAGCTGATGAGAGAGCGACGCAGGAGAGCGGGCTTGAAGATCACGGAAATAATCCAGTAGGAATTTATTCCCGTCGAGAATATTTTATTCATTGGCGGCTGGCAAGTGCACTATCGGCAATTGCCACACAGTCGGACCCGGAAAGGCATCACCACCCGGCTCCGATAGCGACTGGCGGGACTGGACCCGCCCCGGTTCAATTCCCCCTGTGGCACCGGCATTGCACCGGCGTCATCGCTTTCAACTGGGGCCATCAGAAGCGGTCAGACCAGTTGACGCCCATTGTCCGCAGCCCGCCTGAATCAACCGCTGGCCGGCATGTTTTTTCTCTAACAGGAAACTTCCGCCCGCTCATTGGTGAGATTGCGTACCTAGGAAAGGAACCTCTGATTAAGTCAGTACTGTCTCAGCGGAGGCTGTGGCACCGCTTGGCAAGGCGCTGCGCGAAGGTCAAGGCTGGTTGTCCTTGACGAGCGGAGCAACAAGGTCCAAGTGGCGCCACAGGCCCGCCCTGCGGGGCTTTGCGTCGAGTCCACCCGCTGCGTTGCAGCCGCTTGAAAGGTAACCAACATTCCTGTGCGACTGCGCCTAACTGGCGAACTCGACGCAAAGCCTGAGATTGCACTGACTTAATCAGAGGCTCCTTAATGTTGCGCTCGCCCAGTGCCTCTTCTCCAATAGCGGAAAAATTGAACAGAATTTTTTCCACCGCTGCTTCGCGGCGGGTTGCGGTCGGGGTAATTGTCTCCAGTGCCCGTTGGTCCTTGTTGTCCGTCGCTGCGCCCGTATCGGGCGGCTGCTGGGCAAATACTGCTGGTGCCCGTATCAGGGTAAACGCGGAAGTAAAGCGACAGCGTGATGTTTTACTGAACGGTACCATAGCCTTTGTTCCTATCCTTATTAGATGGTCCACCAACAGTCAAATGTTCCGTCACCACCCACTTGGATGTCGTTGCAGAGTTTTCGGTACACATGTACGTATGTGACGCTCACTCGCGGTCCTGGGGTCCCCACCCTGAGCGACACATGACCCGCGTCACAGATTCCAAAACAACTTCAGCACGAAACAAAATGCAAAGCTCCAATCAATTTCGAGCTTCGCTCCTTTGACCTTCCTCTACCACCTTAAACAGCGTTGCATTACAACTGAATTTGCGTCTGCAACTGCGTGGCAACCACAGAGTAATATTGCAAAACCTCTAGGAATCCAGGCTTGAAGTATCACTGTGTACTCTTTGTGACAGTATGTTAGAGTCGAGGTACATAGGTTTTGACGCCAAGTATCGGGCGTTGGTCACAGAGTCCGAACCATCACGGGTGCGCAAGCCTGTACGAAGTACAACCCAGAACGAAAAGGTAGCTTGCCATGGAATCCCGTTTGCTCATTGCACCCGAGCAACTGGAAGCCTTCGAGGCGACAGCGCGCAGTGGTTCCTTTTCCGCCGCCGCGCGCTCCCTCGGCAAAGCGCAGTCCACCATTTCCGGGCTGATCAGTAATCTGGAAGCCGATACGGGTCTTCTGCTGTTCGACCGCTCCGGCCGGGAACCGAAACTCACACCGCAGGGACGCTCTCTCTTGATGGATGCGCGCTGCCTGCTGAACTCCTATTCGCGCTTCGAGGCGAAAAGCCGCAGCCTGAACACTGGCCTTGAAGAATCCCTCACGGTCGCCATCGACGAGTCAGCTATCGATCTAAGCCTGTTGGCGCGGGGGCTGTGTCAGTTTTATGAGGGTTATTCCACGGTAACCCTCAACCTCTTGCACGCGCCCGGTGACGGTGCCGCACAAATGGTTCGCGACGGTAGAGCCAATATGGGTATCGTGCTGAGCCGCAGTGATTATCCCGAAGATTTTGAATTTCGCGGTGTGGGAAACTGCAGTTTTGTGTTGATCACCGGCACCCGGCACCCTTTGACACGATTGTCATCAGTGAGCTGCCGGGATCTGCAGGACCACCTGCATTTACGCATGAAAGTCTCCATCGACCAGACAGCCCTGCCCGAAAACGATTTGAGCGATCGCATCTGGTATCTGGAGAGTTATTCACTGTTCATCGCCATGCTGGCCACAGGGCAGGGCTGGGCATTTGCACCATTGCACATAGTCCGGCCCCACATCGAGAGCGGTCGCATACAGGTGCTGCCAACGGATTTTCAGCTGGTTCCCTACCCTTACTGTACGGATATGATTTGGCCGCGTCACAAACCACTTGGCCCCGCCGGCCGGGGACTGCTGGAACAGGTTTCAAACATCCTGTCGGCACAGGGTGCGGAAATCGCCTGAACTCTGGCTGTGCGCACAACCCGGCGTATTCTTAACCCGGCAACTCAAAGAGTTTGCGGGTCAATAGTCCAGTTGGGGCAGGCTCCAAAGGTCGCGTTTGCGAAGATACTCACTGAGTGGCAGCACCACATAGACAGGCCGGGCCTCCCTGTTCAGCCAGCTAAGCAATTGGTCCATCACCGGCTCAGACAGGGAAGTGCAACCGGCGGTGGGAGCGCCATCTTTCTTCCACAAATGCATAAAGATGCAACTTCCGGCACCGGCCATATTGTCCGGGTTGTGGTTAATGAAAATACCCTTGCGGTACTGGTTATCCCCGTAGTGAATATCCCGGCGCATGCCCTCGCTTGAGCCCCGCACCGCCTCAATGCCGACCTCGCCCACATCCACGGTCTGGTTGTAATAGGGGGAAGCAGGCATGTCGATACAATACTGATTCACGTGCATTGGCCGATAGGCAAGCCCTGTCTCCACACTGGAAAGATAACCGAAGGCATCCCCCAGGCGAAAAATTCCGGCGGGCGCCCGGCCGTCCCCCTCGCGTTTCTGCACCCCTTCCTGCGGTGCATGCAGTCCCAGCCCCCAGGCCAGCCCGGCGCGACCGATATTGACCCGCGCCTGTATGGAATGCCGTTGCCAGCGACCATCCACCCGGTTGAAAGTGTACAGTTGCCCGGTGGATAGGTCCCAGCCATCGCTGATGGTCAACACCATTTGTGTGCTGTTCGCGGGGACCTTCGCTACTGCGTGCAGCGCCCCAAGTAGGAATCCCAAAACAAACGTCCAGACATATTTATGCATTTTTTTGTACCTTGCAGGGCCAGTCCCAGGCCGGGAATGGGATAAAGTTACCACCTCCACATCGTCGCGGTATTAATCGGCGTCGATAAACTCAGCCAGTTGCTGGCGCTTTCGGTCAACTACCAGGCGGGTGACATCGGGTCTGCTGTAGTGGCCGGTGGGGTCGAAGTTCTGGCGCTCTGCCCTGACAGCCACATGATCCAGCTCCGCGGTAATAAGAAGCTCTCGGTCCACCTGAGGCGCCACAACCCAGCTGCCGTCGGGTGCGGCAATACAGGAACCACCGTTTGCGAGGAATTCACCACTGTTGGCAATAATTTCCGCGAGTTCCGGTGTATCACTGGGAAAGTCGGCCGGGCGCATCAACCCGGATACTGAGAGCACGTAGCTCCTGCTTTCCAGGGCGACAAACCTTGTCGTATCCTCTGTGTTGTGCGATCCACCCGGCCACACAGCGACATGCAGATCCTCGCCTTGCGCGTAGAGTGCGGCGCGGGACAGCGGCATCCAGTTTTCGTAGCAGTTGAGCCCGCCGAGGGTAAAGCGACCTAGCCGATGTACCTGTAAACCGTTGCCATCACCCGGTGCCCAGGCGAGACGCTCTTCGTAGGTTGGCTGCAGTTTGCGATGGGCGGAGCCGATCACTCCCCGCTGGTCGATATAGACCAGAGTGCAGTAGAGACTGTGTCCACTTCTGTTTGCCGCGCGCTCCATAACCCCGAGATAAACGGCAATACCATATTCCTTCGCCAGCGCGCAAATTGCATCGAGGTGGCCATCTTCAATCACCACACCCTGCTCTAAATATTCCGCGTAGATGGCCTTTTGTTTGGCGTCATTGAATCTGGCACCATCCGTGCGCTCAATCCAAAACGGATAACCCGGCACCAACGCCTCACCAAAAGCGACCAGCTGGCAACCCTGCCTAGCTGCAAGTTCAACTGCATCCGCGACTTTTTCCAGGGTTTTCTCGCGTTTTAGCCAGACCGGCGCTATCTGTGCCAGCGCTACCTTTATTTTGTCCGATGTCGCCGCCGAGTGAATCTGGTGCTCAACCGCCAATATTTCCATGGAATCTCCTCAGGTTGTGTATTGGAGGCCCCATACCAGCAGCCGGAGTTGGTCGTCATCGACCAGTTGCGCCGCAGCACGGCGCACATTATTGGGGATATCTTTTGACCGGGCAATCCAATCAAGAACCGCTCATCGATTGGACTGGCCGTTCTTGAAAACCAGCGTCAGTGCGCAGAATCACCCGCTTTTAACAGTCATCCACTGGCCACTGGCCGGCGGCGGTACATCCTTGTGCCGCATTTACCCGGCAACTTATTTGGCTGCCGGATAAATGACATCTCAATCCGCGGCCGCCACTTCCTGCGAATCCGCTTTAACCTTTTTTCGGGGTGCCGGCCCCCCGCCGGTGATTTCCCCCGCTCCCACCCGGTGCAGTACCGCGTAAAACACCGGTATGGCAATAAGCGTCAGCACAGTGGCAAATCCCAGCCCACCCATAATGGTCACTGCCATATCCGCGAAAAACGCGTCGAACAGGAGCGGTGACATACCGAGAATGGTGGTAATCGCGGCCAGAAATACCGGCCGCAAACGGCTGACACTGGCCTGTTGGATTGCCGTCAATCGAGGCAGCCCCGCATGTGTCTGCACCTGGATTTCATCCACAAGTACAACCGCATTCTTGATCAGCATCCCCGACAGACTGAGCACACCCAGCAGGGACATGAAACCGAACGGCAGTCCCGACAGCAGCAGGCCCACAACCACACCCACCAGTGACATGGGCACAACCAGCCAGATAATCACCGGCTCCTTGATGGTGCCAAACAGCAGCACCGAGATCAGTATCATGATCAGGAAGCCCAGTGGCAATCCCTTGCCCAGGGATTTTTTCGCATCGCTGGACCGTTCATATTCTCCACCGAATTCCAGCCGGTAGCCGGGTGGCAGTGCCATGCCCTCGGCTGCACCACGCACCCTCTCAAACGCCGCCATTGCAGTCACACCCTCGGGGGCATTGGCACTGACGGTAATGGTGGGCACACGGTTGCGACGGCGAACCAGCCCGTCTTCCGCGGTGGTTTCAAATTTTTTCACCAGCTGGCCCGCGGGAATATACCCCCGCTCATTGGGGCTCCACACCAGCCGGTCCGGCAGCGAACCCACCTGATTGCGGTCGCCCTCCGGCAGGCGCGCCACAATCGGCACAATGCGGTCCCCGCTCTCATAATTTCCCACACGGTAACCGGAGGTGGCAAATTGTATGGTGCGGCTGACATCCGCGGCATTGACCCCCGCGACCCGCGACCGCTCCTCATCCATCTGCGCGTGGATGGTCAGCTCGCGCCCGCGCCAGTTATGGCGCACCTCCTCCAGCCCCTGCGTGCGAAACTCACCCTCCACCTCGGCGGCCAGGGCCCGCAGTGTATTGAAGTCGGGCCCGGAGAGCCGCACCTCGACATCGGCCCCGCCACCGGGGCCAAACACCAGGCGTTTAAACGTGATCAGCGCTTCCGGGTGGGCGTCGCGCAACTGCGCTTTGGCCTTTTCGATCAGTGCGGGAATCTGCTCCCGCGACTGGGTGCGGACAATCAGCTGACCATAGGAGGGGTTAGGCGGTTCCTGCGCATAGGTGAGCATAAACCGGTCGGCGCCGCGCCCAGCCACCGAGACAACCGAAACCACTTCAGTCTGTTCCTGTAAAAACTCCGTCGCCTGCTGCAGCGCCTCCCCGGTGCGGTTGATGTCACTCCCCTGAGGCATAAAATAGTTGACATAGAAAAGTGGCGCATTGGAGTTGGGAAAAAAGCCCTGTTTAACAAAACCAAAGCCAAAATAGCTGAGCAGCGTCACCATCACCAGCAGCGCAATGGTGCGGCCACGGTGACTCAGGGCCTTCTGCAAAGCGCCCGCATACCACTGATAATAGCGCCCGCTATAGGGGTCTTCACTGTCCGCGTCTTTATCCAGCTTAAACAGATGGTAACCCAGATAAGGCGTTACAGTGATCGCCAGCACCCAGCTGAGCAACAGCGAAATACCAATCACGGCGAACAGCGAGAACAGGAATTCGCCGGTGGCATCCTTGGAAAGGCCGATACCGGAGAAGGCCATGATCCCGATAATGGTTGAGCCCAGCAGCGGCCAGAAGGTCTGGCGCACCACGCGGGAGGCCGCGTGCTTTGGCGATTCGTTGCGCTGCACCCCCATCAGCATGCCCTCCGCCACGACGATGGTATTGTCCACCAGCATACCCATAGCGATAATCAGTGCACCGAGGGAAATCCGCTGCAAATCCAGGCCCAGAAGGTCCATGATCAATACCGTGCCCAGCACAGTCAGGCCCAGTACCGTGCCCACCACGACACCCGACCGCCA
The DNA here is from genome assembly GCF_040742695.1 of Microbulbifer discodermiae. Classification (NCBI taxonomy): domain Bacteria; kingdom Pseudomonadati; phylum Pseudomonadota; class Gammaproteobacteria; order Cellvibrionales; family Microbulbiferaceae; genus Microbulbifer; species Microbulbifer discodermiae. The sequence continues at coordinate 111,954 of NZ_JBFLAB010000006.1, forward strand.
GCCCATGAACACACACAACACCAGTGTGACGATGACGATGGAGCTGATCAGGTTGAACAGGAATCCATCGACACTTTTCTCCACCTCGTGGTGCTGTTCGTAGATGGGTTTAATCTCGATGCCCAGCGGCAGATTCTGTCGCAGTTCGGTGAGCTTGTTTTCCACCACCTTGCCGACGTCCACGATATTGGTGTTCTCCGCGCCGGCCACGCCAATCAGCACCGCCGGCTGGCCGTTATAGCGCGCTATAAAGGCCGGGCTCTCCTCGTAGCCCAGTGACACATCGGCAATATCCCGCACCGACAGCATGGCCGTGGAACCCGGCACACCGATTAGGATATTGCGTATCGACTCCAGGTCACTGGCCGGGCTGTCCACCTGAATCCGCATGCGCAGATCCTTGCCCTCCACCTCTCCAACCGGCTGGATAGCGCTCTCGGACTGCAGCACCTGTGCCAAATCGTCCAGTGAGAAACCCAGCCGGGCCAGGCGCGATTCATCGATATCCAGGTAGGCGACTTCGTTAATGACACCAGAGCGGGAGACCTTGGCCACGCCCTCCACAGCCAGCAGTTCGCGGCGAATCACTTTGGTAATCTCGCGCATTTCGCCGGGGGAGAAACCTTCGCCCGTGACCGCATAATAGATGCCGAATACCTGCCCGAAATCGTCGTTCACCACCGACTGGGCCGCACCGCGCGGCAGCTGGCTCTGGGTATCGCGCACCTTGCGCCGCAACTCGTCCCAGACCTGGGGCAGTTGGTTGGAGGCAAACTGATCCTTGATCTGCACCCGTATCTCAGACATACCCGGTCTCGAGGTGGAGGTCACGCGTTTCAGTTGCCCCATCTGCTGGATGGCCACCTCGAGTTTTTCCGTGACCTCCTCCTCCACCTGCCGGGCAGTGGCACCCGGATAGGCAGTAAAAACACGGGCTTCCTTGATGGTAAAAGCCGGATCCTCGAGGCGACCGATATCGCTCAGCCCCCAAAGTCCGCCCACCAGGCAAATCAGCATCAACAGCCAGCTATACACCGGCTTTTCGATAAAAATATCAGAAATCTTCACTACATCTTCCCTTTCAGGCCAGACTCGGGCCGGTTACCGCGCTGACTGTTGTGCGTAGTTGCGCACCCTGGCGCCCTCATAAAGATGCTGGCCGCCGGCGGCAACCAATTGCATCGAGGGCCGCAAACCTGTGATGACCTGAACCATGTCCCCGTCCGTGACTCCCAATTCGACCGCCGCCTGGGACACCGACTGATCCCCATTGATCTGCCATACGAATGCAGCGCCGTCGGCGCCGGTCTGCACCGCGGACAGTGGTATCCAGAGCGCGCTTTGTGCAGGTTTCAGCGCCACTATTACGCGCGCGGTCATGCCCGGCAAAATCTGAGTGTCCTTGGGCCGCGGCATACCCAGCTCGACAATATAGGTCTGGGTCACACTGTCCGCCTCGGCTTCGTGCTCACGATATTCCAGCGGAAACTCCTGTCCCGGGAGTGACTCAAAAACTGCGCTGATAGAGGCGATGCGCTCCGCATTGACGGTTGCCAGCAGCTTCCCTGGCACCGATACCTGAATACGCACTTCCGATACATTCTGCACCCGAACAATCGCCTGGCCGCGCTGGACATTGGTGAAACTGTCCACCAGCTTGCGGGTTACCAGTGCGTCGAAGGGAACGGTCAGGCGGGTATAGGCGAGATCCTGCTGTGCATTCTCCAGCGCAACCTGCGCCAGCTTGAAGCGCGTCTCGGCCTCGTCAAATTGCTGTTCCGCAATCACCTTGCGCTTGGCCAGGGCCTGCTGACGCGAAACGGTTTTTTGCAGCAACTCCAGGTTGACCCTGGCCTCTTCAACCTTGCGCTGGTAATCCCGGTCGTCCAGTGTCGCGATGACGGTCCCTTCGGGAATAATCTCCCCCTCGCGAAAATCCAGTTTTTCCAGCCGGCCGCGAACCTGAAACGATAAATCTACCGTCTGTACCGCCCTGACGCGGCCGGCAAACTGCCGCTGACTGACATTGCCGTCGCCGGACACAGTGACCACTTTGACCGGCCACTGGCGCTCCACCTGCTCAGTTTCCTCACCGGAATTAAAGCAACCGCTGAGGACTGTCAGCGCCAGAGCGGCGCAAAAAAAGCGCTTGTTACCGGGTATTTTCATCTTATGCATCCATAAACCAGGGCTGTGCCCAAAGCACAAGCCGCCAAATAATAAAAGGGAGTTAATCGAGATCTTGCGCGAGCTTCAGCAGGCGTTCACGCAGCCGCCGAAACAGGGGGGCGTCTTCCTCAACCACCCCGAGAACCCGGCCAAAGAAAATACCGCGCGCGGCGCACAGCAGCAGCAAAGCCATCTCGGGGTCGCTGGAATCGTCACAGACTTTGTTGCGAATCCGCTCTTCCTGGTTCTTTATCGGTTCCAACAGCGCCGGGTCTTCGGCCACTGCGGCAATCAGTGAACGGGGCAGGCCAGCGGGTTCCTCCATCATCGCAAACAGGGTTTGAATCCGCGAGACCAGTAATCCTCCGGGCTGGTCGTTGCAATCCAGGTAGGCATTGGCGAGTTCGCTCTCGCGCGCCACTACCGATTGCAACATGGCCTGAAGCAGAGCCTGTTTACTGCCGTAGTGGTGCAACAGCCCTCCTTTGCTGAGGCCACAGCGGTTCGCCACCGCATCCAGGGTTAACTTGCGCGCACCATTTTCCCGCACCACATCCTCTGCAGCGCGAATGATGGCCTCTTTATCGACTTTCGACATGTGACCTCTTGGTTACTTTTGGTCAAAAAAGACCGGCTGGACGGTATGGTATCAGTGTAAAGCTTCAGGTCAAGCGGTAATTTGGGAGCAAGGTTACCCACCTGACCGGTGGGTACCGTTTTTACGACGGGAAGGGTATAGCCCTGGCAGGGCCGGACTGAAGAAAGCCCGGGAGGGGTTTTTCAACAACCTGCTAAAGCGGCCAACTCAATGGGTGGCGGGCATCGCACCCACACCGGCGGAATCGCGCAAAAACTGCCACCCCAGCGCCCTGCCGCATTCATAGCCCGACTCCAGCAAATCCGCCTCCTGGGTAAAGCGTTTCACCGGGAACTTCTCCGGGGGTGCGATAACGGCCATACGGCAATCCTCCGGTGGGGAGTCGATAAAATCCAGCGCGGAGTTGTAGCGCCTGCCCCGCTCCAGTACCGCCTCAAACAAACGCCCGTGCTGGTGGAAAAACTGCCGGATAAACTTGGGCGCCGAGCCCACCGGCTTCCTATAGCCACGCGCGCGCGACAGGATAACGGTGATGTCCCGGGCCCCCTGTGTATAGGCCCGAACAACCGGGATAGAGTCCGCCAGGCCGCCGTCCGTCATAGGCTCGCCATTGACCCTGGGGAAACCCCGATACACCACCGGCATGGCGCAGGAAGCCGGAAATACCTGGTGCATATTTGCGGCAGTGACCTGCACATAGCAGGCCTGGCCACTGTGGATGCTGGTCGTCACCGCATAGAGCGGTACTCCGTTTTCCGTATAGCGCCGGACATTGAGGGGCACTTCCCTATAGGAAGCGTGCCACAACCAGCTGATATCACAGAAATGGCCGCCCCTCAGATAACGGCGCCAATCGATAAAATCCGCTCGCAGAGCGTGATCCAGCAGCACCTGCCGGCTGCGCCCGTGATCTCCGGCCAGATAGCCAATCAAATTGGTGGAACCGGCGGAGACCCCGATCGCAAAGTCGAAGGGACAGTAATCCGCCTCCAGGAAGGCATCCAGCACACCGGCGGCGAAGATGCCCCGCATGGCACCGCCCTCCACTACCAGAGCGGATTTGGGCCTGCCGCCATCAACCTTGTCAGTTTCCATCATTACACCATCCGTCGAGTTCCAGTTTGTCCACCACAACCCGGCATCCCGTCAAATAACCCGCCGGTCAGGCGCCACGGAATGCCCTTTTCAAATCGATTCCTACCGCACTATGATTGCCACAACCGAGATCTGCAGCCCCTGTCTGAGTAATATATGCCGTCGACTGTTTTTCAAGCCCCCTGGGGCCGGCAGCTGAAATGGATCAGCGCACTGAGTGCGGCCCTGCTGCTGGCGATCCCGGCATTTCTAATGGTCGAGGCTCCCGACACACCGTCCCTCCTCCACCGTATTGCCGTCGCCCTGCCCCCCGCCATACTGGTATTGGGCGCCCTGTTTGCGATTCGTGGCTACGCGATCCAGAACAACACCCTGACAATTCTGCGGCCTGGCTGGAAGACCCGTATTCCACTGCAGGGCCTGGTAGAAACCCGGGTAGACCCACAAGCCATGAAGGGGGCCACGCGGCTGTTCGGCAACAACGGCCTGTTTGGATATATCGGCCTCTTTCAGAGCGACAGGCTCGGGCGCTTCAGAGCCTTTGCCACGGACCCGGACAAAGCCGTGGTATTGCGCTTCACCGGCCGCACACTGGTAATCACCCCCGACAAGCCGGAACGGCTAGTGGAAATATTGCGGCAACAACTGTGATGATGCAAAAGATAGCTGCTGTTGCTGTGCCTTTCCTATTGAATTGCCGCCCTTGGCATTTCTCCACACCACTTGCATACTCCATAGGGCATTTCACCGTTGAAGATGAGGCATCGCAGGAGCATCAATGAGAAGAGCAATGGTTACCGCAGCCATCTGTCTGGGCGCGCTGTCCGTCAATGCCCACTCTGCCTGCGTGATCCTTTTGCACGGTCTGGCCAAATCCGATGCGTCAATGGCAAAACTGGAGCGCGCCATCAATGCCTCTGGCTATAAAACCGTTAACGTGGATTACCCTTCCACAGATTTTCCCATCGAGGAGCTGGCCCACAGAGCCATAGGCCCGGCACTGCAGGCCTGCTCCGGCGAAAGCGAAATCAATTTCGTCACCCACTCTCTCGGCGGCATTCTGGTGCGCCAGTACCTGAGCCGTTACGATATCCCCAACCTGAATCGCGTGGTCATGCTGGGGCCGCCCAACAAAGGCAGTGAAGTGGTGGACAAACTGGGCAACTTCCCCGGTTTCCGGTTTGTGTTTGGCGAAGCCGGCCTGCAACTGGGTACCGGGGCCCTCAGTGTTCCCAGGCGGCTGGGGCGGGCGAATTTCGACGTGGGAATTATCGCCGGCACACGCAGCATCAACCTGTTGCTGTCGCAACTGATACCCGATACCGACGACGGCAAGGTCTCCGTTTCCAGTACCCGGCTGGAGGGCATGAAAGACCATTTGCAAATGCCGGTTACCCATGTGTTTATGATGAAGAACCCGGACGTTATCAAGCAGGTTATCCACTATCTGCGGCATGGCACTTTTGCCCGCGACGGCGACGGACAGGACGGCAGCGCTCAAGCCCCCGGACCCGATAGGCAGATGTAAAGCTGCCCGGTAAAGCCCTACGGCAGCCCCTCCAAATCCCGCTTCACTTTTCTCAACGCAAACACAAAGACAAGGTATTCAGAGAGATGCAATGGCAATGGTCGACTTTTGATAGCCTCTCAACTACCCAACTCTATGAAATACTGCGGGTCCGCCAGGAGGTGTTTACTGTGGAGCAGTTATGCCCCTACCAGGATGCCGACGGAAAAGACCAGTATTCCTGGCACTTGGGCTGCTGGGACGACCGCCAGGAGCCACCGTACCTGATGGCATACCTGCGCGTCGTATTTCCCGGTCACAAATACCGCGAACCCTCACTGGGGCGCGTGCTCACCACTGCACCCAGCCGCGGCACCGGCCTCGGTAAAGAACTGATCCGCCGGGCTGTCAATCACACCCTGAGCGAGTACCCCAACACAGCCATACGCATTTCCGCACAGGAACATCTGGCCGACTTTTACCGGGAATTTGGTTTTCAGCGGGCATCCGCCCCCTACGACGAGGACGGCATACCCCACATAGAGATGTTGCGGCCTCCCCCCAAAGTGGTGCCAGCCAACGATTAGCCCCGCTAACCGCTCGCGACCACACCACTATTCCTCCGGCAACTTATTGGATTGCCGGGTTAACAGTGACGCCAGCCGCACTGCCACTCCGTTGCCGGCTTAGAGTATAGAGGCACGACACCCCAATACCGGCGGCGGTCAGCAACCATACGCCATTGGCCACCAGCGCCCCCCGTACAAAAGAGTCGGTACCAAACATCACACCGTGCACCACAACGGCGAGCAGACAGGCCGCTATGGTTGCCCCCCTCAGAAACATCGACCAGCCGGCAACCGTACCTACAAAGGCGGCCACCACACTGAGGACGAGCACCACAATCCAGAATACCGGTGTCGCCGCAATGGCGAAGGCCAGATATGTCACGGCGCTGAGTGCTATGGCAAACGGAATACCCCACACCTGCGCCACCCACACTCGCTCAAGGCGCGGCACCGCCTCGCCCCGCTGGCGCTTGCGTAGAAACCAGATATTGATACCGGAAACCACCAGCACACACATGCCCACCCCCAGCAGGAAATAGGCGATCTTCACCAGGAAACCGGAGAAGTGGCCAAAGTGGAGGCGGAAAGTGGAGGCATACACCTGCTTTCCTGCATTTCCATCCGACCAACCCTCCTGGTGCAACAGGCGCCCCTCCGCGTCGAAACGGTAACGCTCACCCCAGATCAGGCGCCCCGGCACCCTGGTGGAAATTTCCACTGCCTGCCCTTCCCGACCCGGGTGGAAAATACGCAAGCGGTTCTGTTCCTGCTCCGGCGCCAACCGGGACATTTCCGCTAGAATTCGCGAAAAATCCGCCAGCGGCACCTGCCTGGCATCTTCCTCGATCACCGCCTTTTCGATATACAACATCGATTCCACTTTTTCGACATTACCGCCGTAGAAAAGCCCGGCAACCGCAAAAGCCACCACCTGTGACAGGCCGATAAAGGCACCGGTGACCGCAATAGCAAGGTGAAAAGGCGAAGCCCAGACCCCCAGTCGATTGTGTAAATCCACCTGCTGCAACCGCCTGGAGCCGGCCATACGCAGGGAAAATGCATCCCTGATAATATTTGGGTGCGCCAGCAGGCCGGAGAGGATCAGCGCGGTCATCAACACCCCGATCAATCCTACCAAAGGCACCCCCAACACCACCGGTAAATTCAGGGCAAAATGCAGGTAGGTAAGGAAATGCGTCCAGTCGTGGGCGACTTCGTCCTGCAGGGTACCATCCTGCCCCACATAGTATTCGGCACCGCCGGCCCGGACCGTCAACCGCGGCATAGCAGAATTGGGAATAGTAAAGGTGACCGATTTGAGCGCCTCACCCCGCTCCGCGGCCAGAGCCATGGCGTTCTCAGTGACGCTGCGGTAAACAGAGGGCTCCACCACCGCCAGGACTTCCCGCTCGTCAGCCTGCTCCCAGCGTTCAAATTCGTTGTAAAACACCGCCAGTGTTCCACTGACACAGACAATATACAGCAGGGTAGACAAGGCCAGCCCCAATATCGAGTGTCCATCGGTCATATCGCGCACAAAGGCGGGGCTTGGTTTGAGAGAAAGTTTCACATTTAATTCCTATTAACCCGGAAATTTATTGAGTTGCCGGGTTAACAACAAGTGGACATTGAACATAGTGTTTCAACAGGTCTATCCGGCCGGCATCAACCAGAGCCCACCAATCAGCGAAAAGGCCGCGAGCGTCGCGCCGGGACGCATCAGTATTTTGTCCGCACAACACCACACAACCGCCAGGGTCCAGACTGTGGTGGAACAAAAAGCCGCTGCTATCAGGCGGCTGCCGTCCGCAATACCCAAAACCCCGAATAACAGCAGGCCCGCCACCACACCGCTCACCGCCGGCAAAATCACCACAGCGAAAAAACGCGCTGTGCCCCGCAACCAGAGCCTTGCTGGCCGGGCCGCGCCATCAGCTTTTCGCTGCCGCTCCGGCGCACTGGGGCCTGTCGGCCATTCTCCCGTGAGGCCGATCAGAATAAACACTGTCAGCATTGCGATAAGGGTGGCGATACTGATCCCGTATTCAACACCCAGCGCAGAACTCCAAACCCAAGCGGATAACAACAACAATCCCCAGCCGAGCAAGCTTCGCACAGGCTGCGTGCCCTTGTGGCGCCAGGCCACATACAGCAACAGAATACCTGCACAGGCACTGGCCAGTCCGCCTGTGATGATAAGGAAACCCGGCATTAGCGCCCCTCGCTGTTATTTTCTGTCATGCGCTATCCGGCTAGGGCCTGTTGACACTAACTGAGATAGCCCTGCTGCCACTGGTTTTGTGGCCTGCAAGGCAGGAATTGCGCAGTGTGGTGGGTCCACATAAGCAATTTCTAACACCGCAGGGCGCGAAACCAGCGGCAGCCCTTCGGGTTGTGTCGGAAAAGGCGCGACTCTTCGTTGCTCGTCGCTCATTTGGAACAACCAAACTGCGCTCCTCGTGCCTCGATTGGCACCTTTTCTGCCGCAACAGGGCCAACTCCGTTAGTGTCAACAGGCCCTAACATCGGGCAATGCAAAATTCCGGGACACCGACGTCACTGCCCCCGCCTCGGGCCCGGCTAACCACCCGATTGCCAGACTAATAATTGCCTGACTATTAAAAGCGATAACGCGCTTCCGCGGTTACATAACGGCGCTCACCATAGAAACAGTCACCACGACTCAAACAGGATGTTGTGTGAATCTCATCGGTAAGATTTTTCGCATTCAGTTGCAACTCCCAGTTGGCCACAGTGTAACCGATGGTCGCATCGTACAATACATAGGAGGGGTTATCGGTGGGGAAATCCGCAAATATGGCATCATAAAAGGCGATCAATGCGGGATTGCCTCCCGCGCTTTGCACCGCAATATCGCGGTTCTTATCGATACCCGTATAGCTATCGCCCACATAGCGGGCTCCAAGCCCCAGGGACAGGCCCGGCACCCAGTCGCTAAAATCGTAGTTACCCCACAGTGAAAGCTGCTCCTCCGGCACCGCCTCCAACTCGGTACCAACCTCGTAAAACGCAAGGCTCCTGGTCACTTCGGTATTTATATGACTGTAATTGCCCACCACAGCCAGCTTGCCCCACTGGCCGCCGACCTCCAGTTCGACACCGTCAATCTCTACCTCTCCGGTTTGCACAAAAATACCGTCCTGCCCCGCGGTGAGCCGGTTTCTCTGCACAATTTCGTAGGCCGAGGCCGTAATCAGGATACTGGTGCCCTGTGGCTGAAACTTGAGGCCGGCTTCCACCTGTTCCCCCTCTACCGGTTTAAAGGAGCGGCTCAGACCATTGGGATCGGAAACTATGGGTTCGAAAGACTCGGAATAGCTGATATAAGGGGAAATGCCATTTTCAAACGCATACATCATACCGAAGCGCTTGGTAACAGCATCCTCTTTCTGCGGCCGGGTGTCCGCACCTGGATTATTACTGTCCACCTGGGATCTGGTCCTGTCCCTGCGAATCCCCGCATTGAAGATAAGGTTCCCTAGGTTGGCCTGGTCCTGCAGGTAAAAGCCCAACTGCTCGGCATCCGTGTTCGACTCGCTCCGCGGCAATTGCTCCAGCCCTTCCGGCACAAAACCGTACACAGGTGCAAAAATATCGATAGTTCCGCCAAGACCACGCCGCCTTAATACGCTGTTGTTCACCTCGGCATCCTGGCTGTCCAGGCCGAAGGACACCTGGTGTTGCAGCGGCCCCGTAGAAATTTTTCCGGACAGGCGCAGGTCAAAAATCAGCAGATCGCTGCTGGCATCGCTCATATAGACAGTCCGCGACACTTCGCGAATATCCTTTTGCAGACGCAGCGCAGAAGTAAAGTCGGCGTACATGGAATTGTAGTCAACCTCACCTTCGGAGTAGCGCAGCCCCGCATTCAGGCCCCAGTTTTCGCTGAACCGGTGATCCACCCACAAGCTGTAGGCTGTCTGTTCCGTATCGTACTTGTCCCAACCGGGTTCGCTCAGGAAAACATCCGTGGGAATGCGACCATTGACATTGTCTATCCGGGTACCACCCCAGGGCAGAAAGGCGGCGGTGGTGCCGGACTCGTCTTTTTGGTAATTGGCCAGGAAGGTAATTTCCGTATTGGCGTTCGGACGCCAGGAAATAGAGGGCGAAAAGAGGTTGCTGTTGTCCTCTACGTAATTGACTTGCGCATCCGCGTCGCGGCTGTAGCCCACCAGTCGGTAGAGCCAGGCCCCATCGCTGTCCAGTGCCCCGGTCACGTCGCCGGCCACTACCTTGCGGTCGTAGTCACCCGCCTGCAGCAAAAATTCACCGCCGAACTCACTCTTCGGGCGCTTGGAAACCAGGTTCACAATACCCCCGGTCGAGCCCTGGCCGTAAAGTACCGAGGAGGGTCCTTTGAGGACTTCTACCCGGTCAAATGCGTAGAGGTTCGCCCGGGAACTGGTATAACTGCCAAAAATGGACTGAAGGCCATCGATAAATAGTACCGGGTCCACACCTCTGACTGTGGACCAGTCACCCCGGGCATCCACTCCAAACAGGCCACCGTTCACTCCGGCTGAATACTGCAATACATCCTGCACAGACTTTGAACCGGTGACATCAAAGAAATCCTTGTCATACAGGGAAATAGAGAAGGGAGTCTCATCCACCGGAACATCCAGTTTACCGATCGAGGTCTCTCGCGACAGATCGAATTTGCCGGTTACGCTGACCTCTTCCAGGCCCGCACCGCCGCTCTCCGACGCCATCACTCCTGTAGAGCAGGCAGAAGCGACAGCCAACGGCAACAGTGCGCGTCTGAAGCCGGCTACCCGGGGGAAAATTTGCGGTCGCTTGGATTGGATTTTGTCCATGAAAGTCCCTCAATAGGCAAAGAGATCTACACCGATGCACAGTTCGACGGTGTATGAGCGAATTTGCGCGCATACTAATACTAATCATTCTCACTTGCAATATTGCTACACTCTTCCTGCCGATAATTTCCCGCGGGTAAGGCTTTGTTCCTAACAAAAAGGCTGGGAGTCAAACAATTGGACAGGGGGGAGAACCACACGGGATGCCATATCTGTTGGCATTTCGAAATACAGTGACTGCTGGACACCTGTTTACCCGGTCGCTCCATCAGTTGCCGGGTTGAGGGGGACAAGGATCTGTCACCGCCGGGCTAAGGCCGGCGCAAGGCCTTGGGAAGCATTCAATTCTGCCCCAAACCATAGGGCATCAAAGACCCCAATCGCATCGATAACAGGCACATCGAAAAGAGGTCACCCGGGGATTCATAGCAGAAAATACTTAGGGCCTGTTGACACTAACTGAGTTGGCCCTGTTGTGACAGAAAAGGGGCCAATCGAGGCAAGGGGAGCGCGGTGGACGCAGGGAGTTTTCCCCTGCGTCTGGCTGCATCTACCGAAGTCTGCGGCGACCCTTGGCCGCCGCCGATTGTGCTCTATGGATAGGTATAACTGGCCTGCAACCCCAGGGGCATACCCAGACTCCAGTAAATTACCAGGAACAGGGACCAGCAGAGCAGGAATACCACTGAGTAGGGAAGCATCATCGAAACCAGGGTACCAATTCCTGTGCTCTTCACGTAACGCTGACAGTAGACCACCACCAGGGGGAAATAGGGCATTAGTGGCGTAATGATATTGGTGGATGAATCCCCTACCCGGTATGCCGCCTGGGTCAGATCCGGTGAAAAGCCCACCTGCATCAGCATCGGCACGAAAATCGGCGAGAGCAGTGCCCACTTGGCGGAGGCGGATCCCACGAACAGATTCACAAATCCCACCAGCAGGATAATCCCCATCAATGTAACCGGCCCCGGCAGATCCATGGCCGCCAATAAGCCGCCGCCTTCGACCGCCAGCAGAGTGCCCAGACCGGAGCGGGCGAACTCAGCGATAAACAATGCGCAGAAAAACGCCATCACTATGTAGTAGGCCATGGAGCCCATGGTTTTGGACATGGCATCGATCACGTCCTTGGACCGCTTGAATGTCCCCGCTACATAGCCGAACACCACACCTGGCACTACGAACAGCAGAAAAATCAATGGCACTATGGACTGCATCACCGGTGCGCGAAATGAAGCCAGCTGCCCTGTCCCATCCCGCAACACAGAAGTTTCCGGCACCATCCAGGCAATCAGGCCCACTAGGCCCGCCGCCATTACCAGCAGCGACCAGCGCAGTGCCCACTTTTCACCCGGCCCCAGGTCCTGCATCGCCGGCATTTCCTCTTCGTCACCGTCGATCGCCACTCCCTTCAGCCGCGGTTCAATCACTTTGTCCGTGAGCCACCAGCCCAGCAGCACTATCACCAGGCAGGATGCCGAGGTGAAAAACCAGTTGTTGAGCGGGTTCAGAAGGACGTCCGGATTGACAATCTGGGCTGCGGACTGGGTAAAACCCTGCAACAGCGGGTCTATGGCCGAGGGGACGAAATTGGCGGAAAAGCCGCCGGAGACACCGGCAAAAGCGGCCGCGATACCCGCCAGGGGGTGGCGCCCCGCAGCGTAGAAAATGACACCCCCCAATGGGATAACCAGCACATATCCGGCATCCACAGCAGTGTGGCTGACTATGGCCACCAGAATCAGCATCGGGGTCAGTAGCAACTTGGGAGTCACACCCAGGAGCTTTTTGAGTACCGCATTGATGAATCCACTCTGCTCCGCCACACCGACGCCCAGCATAGCCACCAGTACCACGCCCAGCGGCGCAAAACTGGTAAAGGTAGTAACCATATTGGAGAGAAAGTACGCGAACTGCTCACCGGAGAGTAAATTGGAGATTTGTATCGCCTCTCCCGTAGCCGGGTGCTGCGCGCTAAAACTGACCCCCGACAGGAACCAGGACAACACCCAGACCGTCACCATCAACATCAAAAACAGTATCGCCGGGTCCGGCAGGCGGTTGCCCACCACCTCGATAAAATTCAAAACCCGGTTAACCCAGCCATTTTTACCCGAGCCGGCCTCACCATCCGCCAGCATACCGGTTCCAGATTGCACTTCACTCATTCTGATCACTCCCTTTTTATACTTAGTTGTTATTCTTCTGCTTGATTGTTTTTTCTCAACCCCGGGAGTAAATCCGGGGTGTGAAGCGGCATGACCGGCAAAGCCCCGCCTGCGCCCCTATTCCAACAAACCATCCCTTATGGATCAATTTGCCGTTCCTGCAATCCCCCTCTAATCACTCATGTTGCAACGGCTGGCACCGTTCTGAGCCCAATAGCCGCAAGGTCCCACAATCTGTTCGGTCGCCGGGTCAGGATCTTCCGATCTTGCGGATGCCCACCGCGCTGCGGAGCTGTTGCAGCGCCGGGACCGAGTAGGCTCTGGCTTTTTCCGCTCCCTTCTCCAGTTCCAGTTCAATCTGTGCCGGGTTCGCCAACAGTTCGCTATAGCGTTCACGGGCTTCCATCAGCTCGCCGTTGACAAGCTCAAACAGCTGCTTCTTGGCCTCCCCCCACGCAATACCACCGGCGAAGGCCTCGCGCATGGCCTCAGTTTGTTCCGGGGACGCAAATGCCTGCCAGATCTGGAATACGGTGGACGTATCCGGGTCTTTCGGCTCACCCGGCTCCAGCAGGTTGGTCCTGATTTTGTTGATATGCTTTCGCAGCTGCTTCTCGTCCAGGAACAGCGGAATGGTGTTGCCGTAGCTCTTGCTCATCTTGCGGCCATCGAGCCCCTGCAGCACCGCCACATGGTCGTCCACCACAGCCTCCGGCAGCACAAAGTGCTCCCCATAGTGATGGTTGAAGCGTTGGGCGATATCCCGGGCCATCTCGATATGCTGTACCTGATCCCTGCCCACCGGCACCTTGTTGGCGTTGAACATCAGGATATCCGCTGCCATCAGAATCGGGTAACTGTAGAGCCCCATGGTAATACCGAAATCCGAGTCCTCACCATCTGCGCGGTTGGCATCCACCGCCGCCTTGTAGGCATGAGCGCGGTTGATCAGACCCTTGGCGGTCATGCAGGTCAGAAACCAGGTCAGCTCGGGAATCTCGTGGATATCGGACTGGCGGTAGAAAACCACATTGTCGGTGTTTAGGCCCAGGGCCAGCCAGGCGGCGGCAATCTCCAGCGTCGACTGGTGTACCTGCTCCGGGTCCTGGCACTTGATCAATGCGTGATAATCGGCGAGAAAATAGAAAGAAAGGTTGTTCTCATCCCGGCTCGCGGCGATTGCCGGGCGAATGGCCCCTACATAATTGCCCAGATGAGGCCTGCCAGTGGTGGTGATGCCGGTCAAGACACGCTGTTTACTCATAGGTTTTCGAGATTCCATGCTACTAACTATCCAACTTTCGGTGGCCATAATACCGCCTTCAGAGCCGGGATAGTACGCCGCATTGCCATTCCCGGCTGCCGCCTGGGCCAGGGTGGGCAAAATTTGAGCACCCGTCGAGCCCTGAGGTCGGGAGCTGTTGGCGCCTGGGTGTCACAGCCCTGCGAAAACCGCTGGTCTACTGACTCTAAACCTCCCAAATTACTTAGGGATTCGGCATAAATGACGAAAATGCACCCATTGGTCACGGGCAGCAGCCGGCTGCCGCCGGGAGTGGAGTTTGCGGTGCCGGTAAAAGTGCGCTTGAATACGGATCTGCGCTGCGGACCGCCGCTAGCTCGCACAGCCAGAGATTGGTATTACTGGCGTAACAATTCGCGCAACCGGCGGCCGTGTCCCTTGCGGTGCTGAATCCCGTAACAGCAACCGCAGGGCCACAAGCAGGCCTAGCTGTTGCGCTGCTCTGAGCGCCCCGCAGCCAGCACTATGATGTACATACCCGGGGCCCAACTGTGATCGCCGCGTTACTGAAAAAATTCCTTGTCCTAGTCGTCATTGGCTGCCTGCTGGCAATTGCAGCCCTGCTGCTGTTTCCAACTTTGAAATACACCATCTACCGGGAACTTCCGGTAAACCTCCGCTGGGACATCTCCTATGTTTCCAGCGACAAATTTTTGGTGGGCATGGTGTTTCTGATCGAGCAGGACGACAAACTCATGCTGGTACGCCACAGCTATCAAAGTGCCTGGGGGCTTCCCGGCGGCTGGCTTGAACATGGAGAAACTATCAGGCAGGCGGTGCGCCGCGAACTGCAGGAGGAGATTGGTGCTGAATTAATCTCTACGGAAATTTTCGAAGTTAAAAAGCCCCCCTATACACCGGTGGTAAATATCGCTGTCAAATGTCAGATCAAGCTGGATCATGCCAGCTTTAACGACAATGAAATTACAGAGATACGCTACTTCTCCAAAAACAACCTGCCCGAAGACATACTCTATACCCATAAGCCCTATATCGAGCGCTATCTCAACGCATCCCAGTTGACCGCGACTCCGTAATATCCCGGGCGATCGATCCTTAAGCCTCTCCGGCCAGTGCATTCTTCAAAACCCGGGAACCTCTGATACTACCCCATAGTAAAAAGCTGCCAAAAGTGATTGAAAAACAGGTCCCGGATTCTCGGGAAACCAATTGCTGATTTCTGGTGTACTGCCAATGGCTTCGTCGGCTTCTGGGAAACTCTACTCGATGTCGTCTAAAGCTTCCGCTTGATTGAATTCTTTGCAAAAAGCGAATACCGTAGGGCTACTGCCCTAGCCTTCAGTCGTTAAACTGGTACAGGCAAAGAAAAAACAGCGAACAAACAGCGAACAAACAGATAAAAAACAGCTGAAGAATACCGCAATCATCGCCATGCAGCCCACGGGGCGCCCAGTAACGGCAGCGCCCGTGGGAAATCCATAGTCATAACAAATCATCGTCAAATAGGGAAGGACTACACCATGACCGCGTGAGTTAAGGCATAGGCGCCACCTCCCGGTGTTACGAGCACCGAGAGATGGCTAACCCCGAAAGATATCTAGCAGGCTGTTGATTTTCAGCCAGATTCAAACACGGTAATCGTTTGAATCCGCAATTCTCGGCCCAAATAGACGATTTAAGGCCATTTTTTACCCTTACGGGCCTTGGTGGCGAGCTTTCCCCGCCTTCAAGACGGACTA
>NZ_JBFLAB010000060.1:0-23121 GCF_040742695.1 Microbulbifer discodermiae
CAGTTGCACCCACTGCTCCCGCTCCCGTGTCTGATTGGGTTTGGCGGTGGAGCCGCCGCGGACACTGACCCGATACAAGTTGTAAATATCCTCGCGCTCCATGGTGGGCCACACGGCCCCCTGGCCGGCGATCTGGCGCACCTGCTCCGGGGTCATTTCCAGCAGGAGTATTTCCGCCGCATAGCCGGCCACTTCGCTGATCCAG
The DNA here is from genome assembly GCF_040742695.1 of Microbulbifer discodermiae. NCBI lineage: Bacteria > Pseudomonadati > Pseudomonadota > Gammaproteobacteria > Cellvibrionales > Microbulbiferaceae > Microbulbifer > Microbulbifer discodermiae. The sequence continues at coordinate 206 of NZ_JBFLAB010000060.1, forward strand.
TCTTCCAGTGCGTCGCGGCGCTCACCCATACGGCCTTGCATGGAGGCGGCCATCAGTTCGGCTTCGGTGGCGGTTTTGGAAACCTGGGTGATATTGCGGCTGGCGTCACTGGCACCGGACAGCATTTCGATATCCCGGTGAATGGTCGAGGTGTCAAACAAACCGGGATCCACCCGGGGGGCGGGAATTTCCTGCAGGTCGTGGGCCAGTGGCCGCTCCGGATCGCCGCCTACGCCGATCATGTCGTTGGTGCGCCGGTTTTGGATATTGTCCAGGTCTTCGTCGTCCAGCCCGCCGGCGCGGCGATAGGCGGTGGCCGGGCGCAGATCCCTCCTCAGCTCCCGGTATTTATCCCGGGTCTCGTTGTATTCCGCCTGCAGGTCCTCCAGTAATTCCACATCGGACAGAGGCTCCGCACTGCCGTCCACCTGATTGAAGGCGAGCCCAAAGAAAGGGTACCAACGGCGCCCCTGCTTTGGCGGTGAAAACGGCAGGCGCGCCCAGCGCTCTTCTCCCAGCGCCAAGGTGTAAACTGTGTTGTCCCGCTTGCACCAGATCTCGAACACCGGGATCAGCTGTTCCTCTTCCCTGCTGTCCCGACTGCGTTCTTTGCCATTGATGGTATGACGGCGTGCGGATTGATCCGCCTTGCGGCCGAACACTTCGGAAAACCGCTCGGGCGTAAACCACAGGCGGTGGGCTATGGCATCCGCCCGCTCGTAGTCGTCGAACTCGTTACGGGTGTCATCCAGAATCAGGATGTCTTCGGTCAGCGGCCGATCAATCACCAGTCCCTCGCTGGCCACCACCTCGACCTGGGATTGCAGGCTTTGAATCTGCTGCTGCAGCTCGGCGCGGGTGGCCTCCAGGTCGCCGGCACAGGCCGGGTCCTCCAATTCTCTCAGCAACTGTTCCACCCGTTGCAGGTTGTCCTGGGCATCCTCCAGGCGGTTTTGAATCAGGGGGTCCCGCCGGTAGTCTCTCTGGTAAACCACTTTCACCCAGCCCGCGGCGGCGGTCATGGTGGCGCGCAGCAGGGACTTGGCACGCTTTTTCAGCTTGCCTCCCTGCACCAGTTGACGGTTGAGCACCACCGCCAGGGTGGCGGAAAATTTACGCCAGGCCTGGTACATGGCGCCTTCCGCCGCCTCGGCGGCATCGCAGTCGATATCGGGATCCTTGGCATAGATCTGCGGAATCAGACTGGCAAACACCGAAAACAACAGGCGGATGCCCTTCCCTTCCTGCTCGCCCTTGCCTCTGCCGGACAATACCTGCCGCCAGCGCTCGACGTTTGCCTTGGTTTTTTTGTCGTGAAGCTCAACAAAGCGCTCCAGGCGGGCGGACCACCGCCGGACCAGGGCTTTTTCGGACTCGTCGATGTCGGGGGGAGCCTTGTTGTAAGGGTCCATGGCGCGCCTTATTACCAATCAGGCGTCCAGTGTGCAGGGAATACAGTGCGGTGATGAGTTGGGCGCGACATCCATATACGTCGCGGTTTGCCAGGGTTCGCCCTGGACAGGCATAATCTATTTCATTGGGATTTTGCTAGGCTGGACTTATGGAAAAGATTGTCCTTGCTGCCCTGTTGGGGGCGGTTCTGTATCCGATATACCTCTCCGTGCAGTCTGCGCAAGCGGGAGAGTATTGGAAAAAAATTCGTAAACAGAATGCTCAAAAGCAGTTGAGCCCCGAGGAAGAGAATCGAGCCGTAGTAAGGCGTTTCGAACAGGACCACTTTCGTACAGCGCTGCTAACCTTCCTAGTGTGCCTGCTGATCCTATTGTGGCGCCTAGGTCAATAACCGCAGCGCCCAGGCCAGCCGCACCCAACACTTGCTGCCCGGTGGGCGTTGTTACCGATGCTTCTTGAGCCCTCTTGGTCGCTTCAAGGGCCTTGAGCAAGCCACGCAACTCAGCCTTTTCCCGCCCTTTGAAAAATATGTCGACCTGATAACCATACTTTTTCATTTCTGAAACAAATGCGTTCGGCGACACTCCGCGGCCCTGTCGCCCTAGATCGGTGATGACTTTTGAAATCACTGCTGCCCGGGCATTGGCACGGCCGGTTGGCGTCAAGCTTTTGTACAGTAGTTCCACTTCAGATGGTTTACGACTGAAGAGCAAGCTGCCAACCGATTCCGGAGTAACATCGCCCCTGTCCAGAACATGCTTCAACCGGCTGCGAGTCAGTTTCTGCGCCTCTTCCGCATACACCGAGTTAGCCCGAGTCCATTTGACAAGCTCTGTGGATGACAGATTGCGGCGCGCAAACGCATCCATATCCTGTTTCATCGCCGAACCAACCCGTTGCAGCAGGGCTTTGGCTCTTGATGTCAATTGGCTTCTTTCCGCCCTGTCAGCGCTATTGATAATCTCGCGGAAAGCTGTACGGTTTTCCTTCAGGGTGGTAAAGGATTGTGGTGCCTCTTTCAATATGGCCATCAGCGACTCTAAATCATCCATCGCAGAGGAGGACTGAATCACTCCTTTACGACCCAGTTCCGCAACGGCGGCATCAATCGATCGGAAGGTGTTGTACAAGGGTATATGGCCCGCTGTGTCGAGCTTGCTACCAATTGTGGACAATACATTACCCGCAGCCCGTTTCATTCGATCTTTTTGCACATTCAGACTGTCAACAATGGCATCGAAACTGAATTCGCCGTACTTGCTGGCCAACTGCTCTACGGCGGCCTCGCGCGCATGCTGCTGTTTCTCCCTCAAACCGCCAGTACCCAGCACGGGGATTTTTTCGGCATTCTCCAAAGCCGCCTTGGATGCCCATGTCTTCGGCTTATAAATATCAGAGGTCATCACCGGAACCTGCATGGTAGCCGCCGCTTCCACCAATTCATTTTTCGGTGACCCTTTCACTGCCCGATAAGCCGTGCTAATTGCATTTTCACCAACTTTGAAAGCTCCACCTAAACCGCCCGCAAGCGCAACCTCGCCAGCTCGTATACCCTGTCCGCCCAAACCCTTTTCTACACCCTGTAATGCCGTTTCGGTCATCGCATTTTTAGCAACGGCACCGGTTACCGATGTAGCCCGACCAGCCGGCGTAAAGGCCAGCATATTGAACACGCCGCGAATCGCATCCTGCGCGGATAGACCAGGCCGATTGAGCGCGTAAGAGCCAGATGGCATGTTGACGATAGTATTGCCTCGGGCATCCTCCTCAAAGGTGACGCTTTCCCCAAATTGCTCTCTCAAAATGCCACGCAGTGACTTGTCATCACCGCTTGCCAAAAGGCCCAGCGATGCCTTAAAAGCTGGAACCGACAACTGGTTCAGCTCCGGCGCAGCACCGATCTCTTGCACTGACTCCATTTCCGGTGTCATTTTTTCCTCACCGGTAAATGCGTCCTTGGTACGCTCCCAAAGGCCCGACTCCTCCGTAACTGCCCCCCCTGACCGCTGAAACTGCCCTCGGGGTCTGTGTTTGGTATCTGGCTGCTCAATTGGGTCCATCCCCTCCTGCACTGGAACAGGCTGCCGGGCCTCGCGCGGTCTCTGGTATTTCAACCATGGTCCTTGTGAGGGAGTAGGATTGGCGTTTTCCGTCGCCAGGTGCGCGGACTTCTGATATTTCTCCCAGGGTTTCATTGTCGCCTCAGAACCCAGCTATCCGGGCTGGACGGATCTCCGCCAATAAATAAATAACCATCCTCCTCGGACCCGACAAGCGGTGCCTGGTTGAAGTTATCTCCACCATTCATCGGGGGAAGCATTTCATTGGGATTTCGTAGGCCGTCGACGCCGAGGGTTCCGCGTTTTCTCTCCAAACCCGTCGCGAGAATGTCCCGCAGCTCCTGCAGCGAAACTTTAAATTCCGTCTCGCTCTGTGCGGTACTCAAACGTGCAAATGCATTCTGTGCCTTCTGGCCTTCGATCTCGGTGATGTGGCCCCCACCCTTGAGGGATTCGAAGGCCGCAAGGAAATTCTTGCCCTCAATCTGGTCCAGCAACACATTAAAGTTGGCTTTCTCGGAGCCGGGGATTGCCGGAATGCCCGAACCCAGACCTACGGCATCCTCCAGACCCGGATGGTTCAGTGCCTTGTCGATCAGGCCGATCTGCTCGTGGACACTGGCCTCGTAAGCCGGGAAGTCCATTTGATCCACCGCGGCACGCTTGCCAAACTCTGTGCCACTGGCGCTGGCCGCGGCAGCGTCCTCCAGGTAGTCCAGCTGCCGGTTCGGAGCCACCGCATAGTCGTAACCCTCCGGCAACTGCACCTGGGAATAGGCACCATCACTACCCAGTTGCAAAGCTTGGGTATCACCACTCTCGTCAGTGACATAAACGGGGTTCAAGCTGAGTCTTCTGTCCGGCCCCTTTACACCCAAAAGATGGCTGCGGCTGATCTCATCTCGCAACGCCTGCTGCAATGCGCCGGTCTTGGCTACATCGGCCGTGATTTCCGCCGCTTTAATCGGCTGGGCATTGAGACCGGCAAGACGGGTGCCGGCAAGGCTCTGTTGGATTGCCTGGGCCAGAGCGGATTCAAGGGGACCGGCATCGCCCCACTCCCCGGTATCCCGATAATCCGCATACTGCTGCACCTGTGGCACAGTGGCGCCGGTCTGGTCCGCCACCAGAGAATGACGCAGCCCCTGGTCGTGATTGAGGGCCAGGCTGTCGCGCACTTTTTGCGCCAGGGCGCTCTGGTAATCGGTTTGTGCCGCTTTCAGGCCCAGGTCGGCCTGCGCCAGATCCTGTCGCAGCAACGCCGACATCCGCGCCTCTTTCGCTGCCTCTTCCCGCGCATTGCCCTCGGCCAGTGCCCGGACGGCATTGCCGAGACCGGTGCCCAGTGATGTTGAAATTGCGTAACGCATAATCCGGCCTCAGACAAAGGGTTTATATTGGCTGACGTTTTCCATCATCTGCCCGTTGTCACCGGCGATGATCATGCCGTCGGCCGCACTTCCACTGCCACCGCGGGCCAGCATGGCCGAACCAATCGCCGACAACAGGGAACCGCCCAACACCCGCTTGGCGCCCTTGTGGTTGCCCGCCAGGGCCCGCTTGCGGGCCGCCTCGTTCCAGGCGTGCTCGGCGGCGAAACGCCCCAGGAGGGTCTGCTGTGTCTGATGCCGGCGACCCAGGGCGCCGGCCTGCATTTGATGACCGCCCAGATTGCCCATCAGCCGGGCGATAGTGCGCGCATTCTCGGTGCGCAGAATTTCCCCGCGCGCGGCTTCCGCCAGAGCGGCATCACTCTGGTCGGCGGAGAAGTTGAACTGTGTTTGACCGCCCTGCTTTTGCAATGCCTGGATGGCGGCAATACGCTCCGCCTGGGCATCGTCCAGCCCATCGCGGTAGCTGCCGGGGGTGTAATCGGTCTGCAGGTTGTCCAGAATCTCTCTCTGCTTTTCCTCCCGCAGCTGGTCGGCCTCGCGATCGTGCCGGCGCTGTATCTGCACGTTTTCCTTGATCTGTGCCTGCTGTCCCCGGTGCTGCATATAAGCGCCGGAAAGCAGCGCGGCGATGGCCGCTATCGTCATGGGTTCCATCAGGGACCTCCTGTGATGGTGCCGTTATGACCGGCGGTGCTGTGATAGCTCTGCTCCGCCAGTTGGCGCCCTTTGTTTTCCCGCCGCAGTTCGTAGGCGCGCAGTACGTCGTCAAATAATCCGTTGATCTGCTGGCTGGTGGCGGTGGCCGAGGCGTTGGTCATGGCGTTGCCGATATCCGCCCGCAGGCTGCCGGCGCTGGCCGCATCCAGGTTGCCGGCATTCACCTGGGCGATGGCATCGTTCATGATGCTGCTCATGCGGGACTTGGCGTTGGAGCGCGCTCCGGCGGCCACACTGTCGATCTGCGCCAGCCCGCGCTGGTAGGCGTCGTCCACCTGGTACTCATATTGGTCGGTGAGGTGGGAGCCCACCATGCCCTGGCGCAACAGCTGCGCCATCAGGGCGTCGGTGACGTCGTGGCGCTGGGTATTGAGGGTGTCGGTATGCACCGCCGTGACATCGTCGTAAACCCGGTCCAGGTTTTGCGACCACTGTGTATGGTTGGGGCTGTTTTCCACCGGGTTGCCCCGCGCATCCAGGCCGAAGGTCCGGTAAATGGAAGCCACCGCCTGTTGTTGACGGCGTTTCTGTTCCGCTTCCTTGCGCGCCTGCTCGCGGTTATAGCGCTTTTGCTCTTTCGAGCCGTCACTACCCAATCCCATGTTTCACCCGCCCGTAAATTTCCACGTCCTCCCCCCTGCGCCCAAAGGACCGACGCACACCCTCCCGCTCAAAACCCAGCTTGCGATACCAGCGCCCGGAAAATTGGTTGGTCGATAATGCATGGCCCTCCAGGCGGTGATAACCGTTTGCCAGCGCCGTCTCCACCAGGGTCCGGCCGGCTTGCGTCACTTCCCGCAAACAGCGGCGGGGCCAGCCGGTGGTGCCCAGCAGCCAGAAGATGGCGACACCCGGGTTGATGGGGCGCAGACCGCCTACACATTCGGCGACGCGCGCCTTTAACACCACCAGGCCCACAGCGCCCTCGCCTTTGATCCAGTCCTGCACCAGTTCCAGGGCCAGGACGGGGTCGTAACCGCCCTGCATGACCTCGAACTCCGCCACGTTTTGCGCACAGAGCCCATTCAGGACTTCGGCGATGTGATACTCGCTGGCCGCGGCGATCATCAGATCGGCCCCAGGTTGTGGTAATGCAGGGTGATGGCGTCGAGCTGGAAGGGTTCGTTGTGGTTGTGCCTTACCACCGGGGCGAAACTGGACCCCATCACTTCCACCGGCAGCGTCGGCCCCGGGCGGGAATCGTTGCTGATGGACTGCCAGCCAGTCTGGCGATCCGGATAACGGCTGTCGTATTTAATGGCGAATTCCGCCGTGCCCTGGAATACGAAATCCGCACCCCACAGCTGCTTGGTCACTCCGGGCCCTTTAAAATCGACAAACGGCATCTCGACATACACTTCGATGCCGGTGCCCTCTTCCGTACCCGCTTTGCCGTAGTCCTTGTAAACACCCCGGTCCACCAGCTGACAGATACGGTTGGCGGTGCGGATAAATACGGTCTGGTAGGCCTCGGCCACATAATCGATGCGCTCCGGAAACAGATACTCGCTCCAGGCGCTGATCTTGCTCACCTTGCTCAAGGTGTACACATAAACCCGCGATCCCCGCACGGACATCCCGGTCGCCAATGTGTAATCGTGGTCGAACCAGAACCACAACTGGCCGTATTTGCGGATATAGGCACAGCGACCCTCGCCCGGCTCCCCGGCAAACAGGTCGTCGATGGCGGTACCCACGTCGATATCGTGCACATTGTCGGTATCGGACTGCTGGGTAATGGAGCGCACGCCCTGATTGCTCAGAAAAAACAGGTCACCGGCCATGCCCGCATGACCGTAGTAATCGCGCGCGCCGCTGTAGACCAGCTTGCGAAACTGATTGGTGGTCTGGTCCGCATCCACATGCCACAGCTGGGCGTGATCATCCGTCCACACGACGATATTGTCGTGATAGGCGCCCAGTGCCTTGACCAGGTCATTGCCATCCGCGGCAAGAGGCCGGCGGACAAACTGTCCGGCGTCTCCTCGGGGGTCCAGTTGCGCGGGTCGGCGCCGGCACAATAGCGCACCACGTCCCGAGAGGCCGCGTAGAGGCGCTGGCCCCGCTTCGTCACCGTGCGGGTTTTGGGGCAGTTGCCGTCCGCAATCCGGGTATCCGTTCCACCGTCGAGAAAATGGTGCTGGAACTGACCGTCGACATACTCGGCCACCACATACAACTGGCCGTTAAAATGCTCCGCATACCAGATGCGCCGAATATCCGGGGCGCCGGAAATGCTGTTCAACCCGTGGGCCCGGATACCGGCGGGAAGGCTCGGGGCTGGATGCTGAACGTCATAAAATACATGAAGATCGCCGTCCATCTGCGCGAGACCATGGGTATTTTCCGGCAGCGTGTAAGCCTCATCCAGCGCTGGCCGCTTGCGCGGCACCTTGCCGTTGGAGATATAGGCGTTGCGGAGAATGCGCAGGCGGTTGGCGTCGGCCACGAATTCCCCCTGGCGCACATCGAGACCGGCGGCCCAGCTCTTAAACGTGATCTGCGGCACGGGGCGCCCTCCCGTAGGGATCGCTTTGGATTATTTTGCGCCGGTGCACCCGTCGACCCCGGGAGCGGGACTTGACCTGCAGCAGCTCGCTTTCCAGCTGGGCACCATATCGATCCGCGTCCGGCTGCCGGTAATGCAGTTTTGCGTTGTAGAGCGCATGTAAAAAGATCAGATTGTCATTGAGGCTGGCCCGGTCGCCCTCCCCCTCGAAGCGGTCCGGCTTGCGCACATAGCGGATGCGCAGAGGGTAGGTTCTGTCGGCTTTTGGATGCAGCTCCAACTGATCGGCCATTTCCCACCGGCAGGGCCGGTCCAGGGTGTTCAGTGGGTCGCGGTGCTGCCAGTCGATACCGCGCGCCAACGGCAACCACTCGACGCCGTCGTACACCGCGACCGACAGCACCCGTTCCGGATCGCAGTCCTGCGGGTATTCCAGCAGCCTTTGGCCATAACCCACAGTCTTGTCGGCAAACCGGATCAGGTGATGCCAGTCCACCTGCTCCCACAACTGCTGCTGCGCATCGTAGAGAAAGGAATTCAGGATAGGGGCATTGACCGAGCTGGCACCCGCCTGGCCGCCAAAGCCGAGCCGACAGCTGTTGACGCAGCTTTTCCAGGGTGCGGTATTGTCGGGCCATGACCTGCCGCTTCCGCTACCAGTCCCTGGCCGGAAACTCGTCCTGTCCTTGAATATCCTCCGGTTGCTCCCCCGGTTCCCCTTCCGTCAGGTCCCCCGTCTCTCCCTCCTCTGCACTTGCCTGCGCCTCCTCCCCGGCAAACTGGCGGCGCCGATCCAGGCGTTCGCGCCTGACGCTTTTTTTCTTCGCGGCCAATGCCGATAAATGTCGCTGCCGGCGTGCGGCCCGTTGCCTATTTTCCGCCTCCTCTTTTTCCGACAGTATTTCATCGTCCCGGTCCAGCATGGAAAGCACCGAATCGATGGAGCGGTCCAGGCAACCGGGCGCTATCTGCCCGTAGACTTTGACAAACACCTCCTCACCGTAGCGGCGGATCAGGCGTTCTATCTCCGCCTGCTCGTCGTAATCGGTCAGCACCGGCTCGCCATCGGCATCGACCACCAGTTCCTGCACATCACAGCGGTGCACATAGGCCAGTACCGGGATTTCATGGGCGGGATAGGTGTTGACGATCTTTTCGGCCGGATCGCGCACCAGCAGGCACTTTGCAGCGGGTATTTCTTTCAGCATGATTATTTGCTCCGTCGGTCATTCTTACGCCAAAGCCAACACCGCATTGCAGCGCGCGCGGTTCATCGTCAGCGCACCCTTCCAGGTCAGTGCCCAGTAGGTGACATACTTGTCGTGGGGGCGCGGCGGCTTGCGGCTGATGCGGTCCTGTCCCTGCATGGGGCGCAACCGAATACTCTTCAGGTTCAGCAGGTAACAGCGCTTGGACCAGTGGGTGAGCGGCGCCACCGAGCCATCGAAGTTGTCATCGAACTGCGGCACCCAGGTGATGGGCACACCGTTGAACTGCAGATCCGTCGCCGGATCGATGGTGGCGCGGCCGGTACCCGTCCGCACAAAGCGCTCAATCTCCGCCTTCGCCTCCATACGGAACGCCTGGATCCAATCCCAGCCGGCAAAAATATGCGTCGGCGCCTGGCCGCCAAAACGAATGCAGTTTTTCCACTCCTCCTCCAGCGCCGGAATAATGTCACCACCACCCGCCAGTGCCGTGGCGGTGTTATTGCGCCACCAAAGCTCCGTCGCCCGGTCGATACCGCCGACAGTACCCGTGGAGGGATCCAGTGGAACCAGATAATCGATACCCGCCAGATCATCGGCACTGCCGGAGCCGTCCAGCCAGCAGACGCGGTCAAACGCATCCTCCCAGCCCTCGTCCAGCGCCACCATCTGCTCGTCTAACAGATTGGACAGCTGAATCGCCTCGGCGCGGGTCACATTGCCGCCCTGGCCGTTGTCATCGATCTTGATGCCGTGCTGCGCCAGACGGTCCTCGTCCAGATACAAGCCATCGTGCGCGGAGCGCCACGGAAACTTGGCCTGATCCAGGGTCTGCCGGCGGTTATAGGTCACCTGCTGCTCGCCGCGGTAAAACTGGAAGTTGGATTGATAGGCCACGCGAAGCTGCTCGACCACATACTCCTTCGCGCCCGGGAAGGACTTCTTCTTTGGCATCAACGCCTTCAGCAGCGGGCGGTCCTGCTTGATCTGATCTTCAGGTGAATTCTTTAGATGAAAATCCAGGACCGCCTTGCCGGCGTCCTGAATCTCCTGGGGAGTAAAAGGCATAACGGTGCTCTCCACATAAGTGACAAACGTGCTTGCATTGGCGAGATGCGAAACGCCGTTTGCAGTGGCGAGCTGCAGTTCTGCCGAGTCGGGGCGCGGACCCGGATACACACGCAATAAGAGAAAAATATCAGGAAGGATTTGCGGTGATGAGTTTCAATGTGATCACTTTTCTGTCTACTTTAGTTTCGCCGCCGACAGTGCCGCTCCTGCTCCACCGCATGCTCCGCAAACTGGGTCAACCAGTCCATGCTGCCGTGCTTTGGCTTGGGCTTGCCCTTTTGTGAGGAGCGGGCCGCGATCATATCGCCCACCTGGCGGCCGGCCAGGCCACAGGTATCCACAGCGTCGTCAAAGCGGCCGGCGGGGAATTTTACCAACTGGTCCTGTACATGCCGGACCCAGGGACCGTGTAAGCGATTCCGCCTGCTGGGGAAATACACCTTGCCCCGCCGGCACAGGGCGCGGAAGCCGGCGACATTCGCCTCCTTGTCACCGATATGGGGCATCCACTTAAAAAACAGCTGCGACTTTCGGTCTAACTTTTCCCGCTTGATAGCGCCTCGGGAAGCGTGGGCGATCACCCCCTTCTCCGCATGCCAGCGCTGTACCCGCCAGTCCTCCGCCATATCGAACAGTGTGCCCACCCACTCGTCCAGATCGATCTGGCAGGTCCACCAGTCCACCGCGTAGAGATTAAAGGCCTGATCCACGCCCCAGACCGAAAGCTCCGTCATATCGGGATCTTCACCCTCGTCCGGTGTGGCCACAGCCCCATCGTGAAAGCCGTAATACACCAGGCGTCTGGGCAGCACATCGTACTCGGCGAAATCCGAGTAGGAAAATAGAGCGCCCTCCCCCGGTGTCGGATCCTGTTGGTATAAAGCGTTCCAGTCCCTGGGGAGTATGGCGTTGCGGGTTTCCCTCAAATAAGTGGCCGGGAACCGCTGGGACCAAAGCACCTCACCGATCTCGCGGCCCAGGGGATCCGCTGCGGCCTGCTCCCGGGTTTCGATCAGCGCGGGCAGCATCAGGACCTCCCAGCCCTCCTGCCACGCCTGCAGCAGATAACCGGCCGGGTCGTCCTCCGCCCAGCGGGTGTGCATCACGATCACCGCCGTATCCTTGTGCATTCGGGTGCGGACGGCACCACTCAGATTGTCCCGGATGCTGGACATGATCGCCTTGGACTCCACCTCCTGGCGATTGCGGATAGGGTCATCCAGGATGATCAGGTCCGCCGGGTTGCCGGTGACACCGCCGGCCAGACCCTGGGCCAGATAGCCGCCCCCCGCGGTGGTGGCATAGCGGGTCATCTCCTCCTGACCCGGCTTCAGCTGGGTATCGAACACCGCCTGGTGGATATGCCCGCGGATCTTGTCCCGGTTGATCCGTCCCCAGCGCTTGGCGAACGCCTCGCTGTAGGCCAGGTGAATAATGTTCTTTGCCGGGAAGTGCCCGTGGTAATAGGCGGGGAAACTCTCGCTCACCAGCCGGGACTTACCGTGCTGTGGCGGTAAGAAAATCATCAGCCGCCGGCATCGGCCATCCACGATACGCTGGAGCTTTGCCGCCACCAAATGGTGAAAGCGCGCCGGCGCATAGGTGGGATCGTGAGCGATCTCGTAAGCGATCAGATTGTTGTAGGCCAGCTGGCGCCAGTCGACGCCCGCTGATTCCGCCCCCATTAGCCGGTGCCTTCCGCCTCCAGTACCGCCTGCGCCATCTTGCGCGCAGCGCCCGGGCCCACAAACTCCAGCGGGTCACCGCCCGGGCCCGTCACCTCCAGCGCCTTCAGTTCAGGCGCCCAGTGCCGCCGCAGCTGGCCGTAGCAGTGCACCGCCAGACTGAGGGTTTCGCGGCGCTCTTTGACCGCCTGCATCAACTGCTTGCCCATTAAATCCTTTACCCGGTCCGTATCGATCCCATCCGCCGCCGACAGGTCCTCCACAATCGCCTCAACCGCCCCAGAAAAAGCCTCCCGCGCATCCCGCTCCGCCTGCATCCCGATCCGCGCCAGTCCCTCCACGGGATCACAGCCCAGCGCCTGCAACTTCTCCTGCACCTGCTGTGTCCGCTTGTTCGGCGTACCCTTGGTGCGTCCACCGGTTTTTTTACCGCCGCTCTTGCCTTCCGTCGACATCACACCCACCTCTTGTTCAGTAAATTCAGCGAAGGCACCCGGTAGGGTTTGCGTGCCTCCAGGGTTTTTCTATGGCCGGGCCCGCCGTGCCGCACCTCGTAGCCACCCACCATCAGGCAGCGGCGGATGGTGTTGCGCGTCAGCCCCGTCTTCTCCACCAGATAGTGCATAGTCGTCCACTCGGGTCCAACCACCGCCGCCACCCGTCGCTGCGCCTCACCGTAACCCTGCCTCATACCTCCTCCGGCCACTTTTGCGCTTTCTCCTGCCGCTGCCTGGCCAGTTTGTGCCGCTGGTAGCTGTAGTACCAATTCATCACAAAGGAGGCGACAGCTACCAGAGCACAGATGAAGCCAATGGGGTTTTGGGTAAACAGGCTGTAGAGACTGCCAATCGCACCGGCGGTTACCGTCGTGGCGTGGCCGGCCTTCTCCGCCAGCTCCCGCATTAGGTCGTGCACGGTCATGGTTTCACCATCGCCTTTGTCTTTTCCTTACTGCCCTGGCTGGAGCCGTACCAGAACTGCAGGATCATTGGTATTGCACCCGTGATCACGCCGAGCATCAGAGTGCCGGTCTGTTCGAATGCCGGGGTTACCTCTACGCTGCCGGAGAACAGCAGGTAGGTCAGGAAGAAATAGCCGCTGATGAACACAAACGACAGCACCGCCTGAACCCACAGGCCCCCTTTAATGCCTAGTTCCCGCGCACTCTTGCGATCTTCTACCTCAAGCTGGTACACATCGATATCCAGCTCGCGCATCTTCACCTTGAAGTCGTTGTCGAGACCCCGCAGCTCCAGCAGCTTTTCAGGGCTCGCGTTCTGTACCAGTTCCGCTATGTCCTGCTCACTACCCTCACCATCCTGCAGGAAGTGATCCGAGAGGAACTTCACTGCCGTTCCTGCAACAGGGCCGCCCAAAGCAGCACCCAGGGTCGGGGCCACGCTTTTAACGATTGATTTCCAGCTCATAGTTATCTCCGGGCATAAAAAAACCGGCTCAGCGGCCGGCTTATTCAGATGTCAAATGTTGCAGCAAGCGCAATATATCCTTATTTGTTAGGTTTCGGCTTGAACAAATCTAGATTGTCACTAACACCAAACCTTGTTGCTTCCGCCAGAGTAGCTGTTTTTGGGGTTACTATTAGATTACCAGAGCACTTTACATAGGATTCTGACTCATGAGCATGAACCGCATCCCAATAATCATCTAGTTCAAGCTGAACAGTAACGTTCTTATCAGAGTCGTTAACTTTAGAGCTAATAGTGACCTCACCAAACTCATCACCTGGGATACGTTTCATTTTTGTTACTAAGCCAAAAGCGGTGTACCCATTGATCACATAATTACCCTTATAGTACTCGGAAGCGCTTTCAATAGCTGGGAGCTGGCTTGGTTTAAATGAGTGATGAGTTATTATATTTTTCTTATCTAACTCAACACCTGCAAGCTTTATACTTACTTCAAAACTTCTGGATTTAGATAAACCGCTTAAACCGACGAGTGCATCACATAGGTTTGCACTTACACCTTCCGAAACCACCTCTTCAAAGTGAAATATATCTTGATCCTCAGAATATTGCTCAATAGCCGAGCTTATTGAAGAAAGGCTTTTAGCTAAATTTGTTGTTACTGACCGTGTTAGAGAAGTACTGTCTATTTCTTCCTCAGTATTAGATTTTACAGTTATTGGTGAAATAAGGCTTACAATAAAACTACCTACTTCAGTTTGGCCTAGCCTTAGCTTTGATATGAAGTTTTTTTCATCATCCGAACGACTACCTGAAAAGAATTTCTTCTTTTTAAATGTTGATAAAGTTGATGCAATTAGTAGATCTTTTGATTTTTCAATTAATAATACACCATCAGCAAGTGGAATGCTTCCATCCTCGACATCATTGTGTACAACTCGAATTTTTACTAAATCTGTATAAAAGTTAAGAATATCATCTAATACTAGACTAGGATTTCTTTCTTCAAACTCTGAAATAGATGTAATTGCCTCATGTATTTTTTGAGTGAACCCTCGTATATAGATATCTACTGGCTGTATCACCTCAAAAGCATAATTTTCTTTTTCAGCTCTGTGCCAAACGACTGCCTTAGAACCAATGCTCCCATCCTTTACCCAGCCCATTTGCTCTAAGTAACTTGATAGATGAATTGGAGAAATATCACCAAGCGAAGTTAAATAGATTTCTCTGTTCATGCTACCCCCCTAATGCTTGCCACTTCCATAAGAGATAGCATACTTTCGGCACTCAGAAGTTGCGACTTAGGGATATCAATTGTCACCGAGGTAGTGTTTGAGGTTTCTGGAAAGTCTTTGATAGACATCCAGTAACAGCAGTGCTGCAATTTAGTTAATTTCGACTCATAACGCAACCAATTCTTTGGCTCTTTTGGAACAACAACTACAAATAAATATCGAGGTGAGAGTATGTCATCTCCACGCAGATCATTATAATTTTTAACTGATAAATTGAATTTTAAAAAAATCAGATTTTTCAAAATCTGCAGCAGTGCATTTCAATTGCACTTCTAATTGTGGATTTCTAATAGGAGCAGAATAACCTCTTCCCTTAATGATGATGTCAACACTGTCATCATCGACATCAGGAATCGCCGTTCTGAACCCCACCTGTGCAGCAATGGCTTTTACAAAAGCCCGGCTGAACAATTCCTTCTTTTGATTTCTATCCATAGATTATTATGTTGTTGTTTTGAGAAGCCTTACACTTAGATAGTGATCACCATGGCACTATCATCTTTCCCACTATCTCAGAATTAATTCCGAGAACGCACGATAGATTTCTTTCAGATTAATCAGCTTAGCAAAAACACATTATAAAAAGTATTTAATTTAATACTTTCGAATATCGGCATTACTGACTAAGATTACATAGCCGCCAACTATAACTGCTGGGACATTTTCGTCAAATGACATAACCTTTGCTCAATTAAAAAAGTGGTATGTCCTGCGCTGGATCAGCTCGTGAATATATGCATGCAATGCTGATGAGCATGGTAACTGACCCTGCTCGTTGAATTGCGAGTCATGAACTCTCCCCCACGAAGCTGCTATCCCTGGCGCCGTGCGGGCCGATAGTGATCTCGCGGCAATCCCAGCCCTGGGTCAGGAGGCAGGCTATGTACCCACATTCCATGAGTTCTGCCGCATTGTGGCCTAGCTTTAGCGTGAAAGCACGCGCTACGGGCCTCGAAGCTACTTGCCCAGTCAGAACACTGAACCCCTCCAAACGCCCCCTCAGTAGCTCCACACAGTTGGCCGGGTGCGCTCACCCGGTACGGGCTCAAGGTCATCCAGGTGGAGGAACCGTCCGCCATGAGCGCCCTTTTGCTTCACGCCGATACCGGTAAAGCCCTCCTCCTGCGCGATACTCAGCAGCTCATAAGCCCGCCCACCTGCAACTGATACATCCACCGCCTGCCCCGTGGTGTGCGTCATGGTGGAGCCAATCTTGGTGCAGTGCGAGGGGCAGCGATACCCCGAGTTGATCACCATCGGTTTGTTAAGTCGCTCCCTCACCCTGATCAATCGGCGCAAGGTGTCATCCGAGAAGTGGTTTTTGCCACAACAACGGCAAGCCAACTCCTCCTCGGTGAAGTAGTCGTTCTTGAACATGAGATCACCGGAAATAAAAAAACCCCGCCAGGATCAACCGGCGAGGTCGTGAGTTAGGGGAGTATTTGTTTTACAGTAAAAGCCGACTTATGGCGGCCTATCAGGATGATCGCTGCACATACTTCTGCTGCAGCTTACCTAAAAATAACACCTAGGTGCCTAGGCTGTCAATGCATACAGACTGTATTTAGATACAGTTATGCGGCATTTTACGCCAAATAGAACGCCTCGACCGTTCCCTCTATGAGATTGCACATATTGCCCACCCAGGCTTTCGACTTCCCTAGGTAGATTACCATCCACCGCCTATCTTGAACATTCTACCCTGATAAAGTCATGCGATACTTTGAATAAATTTATCCGTGACATCTGTATTTTTTCTTCCCGCAATTGCAAAGTAATACAATGGCTCTCCATCAATAGATAGTCTATGCCGATATCGCTCTATATGGTAAACGTCAAGGTGCTCTGAGAATATGAGCTCTCTCGTCATTCGTGAAAATCCCGTCGAATCATTTTCTGCAAAAAAAGTATCTTTAATATTAAAAGCCACCCACCCCTTAGCGCCAATGGTATTAAAAGCTTCTAAAAAAGCTTTCACAGGAATATCACCAAATCCAAGGGCGGCAACTGTTACCATACAATTAAAATCCCATGATGCTATTTCTTTTCTTACATCAAAATCTAGATCAGTAAAATCCTGAATATGATAAGCATCATAAGTTCCAGGTCGATCACGGACAGTTGCAGCATAAGCTTCAGAAATTATATCAACTCCAACGAGACGAGAAATTCCACATTTTTTCAACTCTTCACCCATCATTCCATTGCCGGCCCCGAAATCAAGAACTCTCAATTCGGAAAAATTTTCTGAGCTTTGTCTAATTGCGGCTTCAAGAATCGAGGCAACTTTAGCAGGAGAAATACATTTAAGGCGGTCATAGAAAATTTGCTCATACAAACCAGGAATTTGATATATTTCATTGTAGTCATGGAACCGAATTTTTCTTGAACCACTAGAATCTTGCAAGTAAAAATATGCTTCTTCTTGACTTTTTGTTGTCATTTCATTTTTAGGGAACTGTATCCTATGCCTTTTATTCATAGATCCCTCTATTTTCCCTATAGATCACAATTTCAACTTTCATATAATTCATACTTAAAATCTCATATCCCTGATCAATCATTTTTCTGCGCTCAAAATAAAACCGGGTTATAACTGTGATACATTTCCAATGTGTCTTCGTTACTTATTGCGCCATAATTTACATACTAATTTTTAAAAACATACAAACTTTATATTTTTCCAGGCATTTTTTATGATATGCAACCTGGCGGCTTACCCCCATTGAATTTAAGTATATGTTCTCAGCGTTCTGTCATGCTCAGCCACCAGGGGGACACACTCAGAATTTCCTAGCTTTACAGCCTGAAAAGATTTTGTATAGTGAGCTCAGCAATGCAGAGTTCCATCTTCACTCACTTTTGAAGAAAAGTATATGCCTAAATTTAGATTCTATTCATTCACTCAAAAGCTCTGCATCTGAATTTTTCACAGCACGAAATATGGGCATAAATGCCCACATATCACGCGAATAAATTTATGCACACCTAGCATTGGCATCAATTATGAAACAAATTATCGCTGAAAGGCAGGATATCTATAAAATGGCCGAGTAATTTTCTAACCTTGGCATATCCGATCATACATTTGTCTAAATTCCACTAGATTCTTGCGTCACTGACATTAGTTTCAACAGTGGTATGTGGCGAGCCTGGCGCAGATCAACACTCCGCCCCTCGTCTAGCAGCGAGCAATTACTGGAATTGCAGACACAAAAAAACCCGCCATTAAGCGGGTTCTTGAAGTGCAATGCGGAAAAACCGCATGTTAGAGTTTTTATACCCCCTCAGGACAAACTTGTCAACCCGGCTGCTGGCAACGCTTTCGATAATCCCCTACGAGCTCGGCTACCGGACCTAGCGCCCTTGACGGTAACGGGTCCAGACGGCGCTGGAAGCGCTTCCAGATCCTTACCCACTCCTGGTCCCATTTCGCTTTACTGCACCCCAGAATAGTGCGAGCTTGGCTCAGGTCGATAGGCCGCCCATTCACATCCCGAAGGGCACAGGTGTTGATACAGAAGAAGGCCAGCTTGCTGACCTGGATTCTGTTGTGCGGCTCACCCCATTGGTCAAACTCGGTCATTAGGTAATGAAGGAGCGCGGCACGCTCTTTGAACCGTGCTGCCGGCGGCGCATAGGCAGCCATGCCCCAGCTGTAGGCCAGAGGGTCGGTTTGGCGCAGTTTGGCCACCACGTTTTGAATCAGACCCTTTTCACAGGCGTCCATGATACGGCCACCGCTGCCCTTCCCTACTCTTGTTTCAACCGCATAGAGAGTCTGTGCTGGCATCCTGGCCGTTATTTTGCCATCTTCATCTCGAATCTCGTCCGTATAGCGCTTGGCACTCCGACCGAACACCGCTTGGGCTTTAAGGGCAGCCGCGTAGTCGGATTGCTGTGTGGGGCTATCGAAAGCATCGTGCCATGCCTGCCGTGCGGTGTGGAATCTCATCAGCTGGCCGTGAAGATCTTGCGATACAGCGTCGGGGTTGGATTGCGGTCCCGTTTTCTGAGCCTGCCGGAGGTCTGCCAACGCAGAAAGTCGCCACAAGCCAATTCGTATCTGGCACACCTGTCTCGTTGGTGGCAGTGATCACAAGGCGATGGCTCCGTCAGGGCGCGCTGTTGGTTGGGTGTCAGTTCGGTCTTGCCCCAGCTGCGCATCAGGTCCCTCTCTCGGTATACATCAGGATAATCATCGAATCAGCCCCTTATCCCGCATCCTTGTTTGAGTTTCAAACAGCGCCCGCAGCTTGCTGCGCTCTACCTCAACCTTTGGTATCTCGGTCTTGCAGCGCCCGTCGATCACATCGTGGCAACAGCTGCAGCCATAGACGCCCCACCAATCGGGAGACTTTCGAGCCATACCGGCTTGGCTAGGTAGATGGCACAGCACTACCGTCTCCGGGTCACCGTTGCAGTGTGGGTAGAGCCGCAAAGTGCAGTCCTCGCCCTTCGCCGCCTGGCGTAACTTAGTGCTGGGCATCCAGCAATGCTCCAAAGTCCACGCCCTTGAGGGTGTAACGGTCAAATACCCTATCGATATACCGCTGGCACTGCTTGACGGTCATCAGGCGTGTGACCGGAAACCATTCCATCAGGTCGAGCTTGTCCTGATATGCCACCGGCTTGATGATCTTGTCGTAACTCTCCCGGAACTTTTCGTCTTCCTCCCGCAGAATTGGTACCCCAATGGTCAACTTGCACTCTGCCCGTGCATGAGCGCTGTCGTCACCGTACAGGGATCGGCCAATGCGCTGGTACAGCTCGAAGCACATGCGGTTCTGATCCAGGCTGCGGTCCTTGCCCAGGCGCCAGAAAAACCGCACCACCTTGTGGTCCGCAAACAAGCGTTCGCAGTGGTTAAAAAACCCCTGCAGGCTGGCCTGGCTATTGACCTGGAACTGTTTCGGCATTCAGGCACGCTCCGCTGTGGTTTGCTCGCCGGCAAGGAGAGACTTCAGTTCTCCCAGGGCCGACAGTGCGATACCTCTGTCACATGGCCGAGTTGGCTTCTCTTCCAGCACTCGGTCCTGCACCGGGGGTTCAGGGAGGCGCTTGCCATCGGACAGGTCCTGCATAACCCGCTTCCAGGCCTCCCGAAAAGCGGCCTTTTGCTCTTTGGTCGGCATCTGTGACACTACGCTCCAGTCCATGTGGCAGTAAGCCGCATAGACCGCTGGGTTCAACTGGGTGAAATCCCGCTTTACGTGCCTCGGGCCAAAAAACCGCTGCAACAGGGAAAAGGCTTCCGGCTCGCTGGGTATTTTCCAGTGCTTCAGGGAGGCTTTACGGCACAGGGCGATAAAATCCCCGGTGGATGGCAGAAATGGCCCCTGGCTTTGCCGAAGCTCAGCCAACCCCCCTTCGATCGTGCTCCAGTCAGAAATACCCGCCTCCATCAGCGCCATCAGCCACTGGTTCTTGACTACCGCAATGGCTGACTGGTCCGGGAAGGCCGCCCGCCAGCCCGGCTTGATCCCCGCCAGTTGCTTGAATAACTCGTTCACCAGTTGTGCCGTCGAGCCAGTCGATGTCGTCGGTGAACGGGTTGGGTGGTTGCGATGATCCATTGCGCGGCCCTCCGCGTTGGGTGAGTCGGTTGATCAGCCAGTCAGCCTTCACGCCCTGCCAGCCGGCCAGCTCCACTTCGGCTACCAGGGCTTCGTCGGTCATGCCGGTACTGTCCCCGGCCTGTCGGATTTCACGGGCGGCCAGTTCCAGTGCTCGCTGGGTCAGTGGCTTGCGTAGTTTCTTGCGGTAATCGGCGAAACAGCGCGCCGAGTGTTCAGTGATGGGGAGACCGGCGAAATCGAGCCCCCTGGACTTTTTGGGCTGGACAGGAGCGCGCTCGCGCGCGTCCCCTTGTATTACTCTTACTGTATTGCTCTTACCTGTACTACTCTCTTCCGCGTTTTCCGAATACCCCCCTTCGGGATTCCGAATAGGGTTCTCCGTGTTTTCCGAATACCCCCTTCGGGATTCCGAATACCCCCCACTCACAAAAATATTACGTTCACAAATACGCTTTCCATCGCGTTTTTGGGTGATCGTCAAATAGCCTTTTTTCTCCAGGCTGGAGATAATTTCAGACACCCGGGATGGGGACAGATTGAAGAATTCGGCGAACGCCTTGTTGGACTTGTAACAGCCTCTGACAGGGTCTACGGACAGGCTATTGATTTCCACCAGCATAACCTTTTCCTGCAGGCTCAAGTCTTTAGACAGCCACAGTTCCGCTGGAATCCAAACGCCCTCAAATGCGCGTTTATCGCTCATTGACGCCTCCGCCCTCTTCTGAGGCCGATGAATCTACTGATAATGTCCGTTAAATCAACGTGTCAGTCTCTCCTGACTGTCACACCACTGGGCAGGTGTCACCTTCCCCCGTATGCTGATAGCTCCCACACCAACAGCATCCACCGGAGAAACCTGTATGGTCTGCAATCTGTTCATCCCTCATACTAAAATAGTGAAAAGGGAGCACCCTTAATGGATCAATACAACTGGCCGTTAGGGAACGGCAAAACCATTCCGTTTCAAATCTGCGACCCAAATGCAGGCTGGAAATCTATCGCTGGGTTATACATATTCAGTCACAAGACATCCGACGGTTCTTGGCAGGCGGTATACATTGGCCAGACCGACGACTTTTCCTCTCGCCTCCCATCTCATGAGCGCTGGGATGAGGCACACCGGAATGGCGCGACTCACATTCATGCAGTTTCGATTCCCCATCAGTCACAGCGCGATTCATTAGAGGATCAGTTGGTTCGGTATTTACAGCCGCCGCTGAACACTCACTTTCGTTGATATTTTCCATAGAATTTTCGCGCCCGCTTTGCTCCAAGCAAGGCGGGCTAGTGGCTGGGGGACCATATTCAGTGATTTCTATAGTCGCGCAAGTTTCAACCAGTCGCTCCAGGAACAACTGGGACTCATCAGTAAACGGTTTCAAAACAAATTCACCGTTGATCATCTTAATTTTCATATTATCTCCTTAGCATCCAAGTGTGGCAGTTAGTGGGATTGATACCTTTCCAATCGCTGAATCAGTATCTGGTAATACCGGCTCATTACCTTAATTTTCTCTCGAAGAAGGTCTTTTTCCTCGCTGTCGAAATCGTTGAATTCTTCAGATGAAAAAAGCCAATTGAGACTGAAATTTTTCTGACAAGTTCGACGATTTCTTTCTCCAAATGCCCAGTGAAATCATTCATTGATCTTCCTCTACTGAGCCGTCTTACATTTGAAAGGCTCCTGTCTTTCCCAGCAGTCATACCATTAAGCAAACCTCGTCATGTCCATTCGCTGAAATATCACTGGGAAAGTCCTACAAATCCAGGTAAGCTGGAAAACGCTCACCAAAAGGTAACAAGGAAATAGTTATGTTCGATCTCAAATCCGCCGATAGCACTCTACTTAAAACTCACAGACTCCGCCTTGAACGCAACGCATCCGAAGTGGTTCGAATAGAAGTTCGCGAAACACTCCAAAATGGAAAGTCCGCCAACTCACCCAAATTCACAGCATATGTTCTGGATGGAATGGGGATCCCAAGCAAACAATTCATGGCTATAGGGAATACGCTTAAGGAAGCTGTTAACCAACTACTTCCCCAGGCCCAATCCCTACCTATTGACGTGTTATGCCCTCCAATCAAATAAGTAGCTGATCGATTCCTGCCTCATTGAGCTATTCCAGGCGCTGCGACATCAGTCTATCAATCAGCGCTTGGCTCTCTTCCAGCTTAAGGAACTTTGGGATCAAGCTCTCTATGGCTTGCTTATCCATATTTCTCTCTTTCAAGAAGTATCCAGAATCAAGGATGGATTGGTTTTCACCCAGCACTTTCTGGAACCTTGACAGAGTTTTTAAGAGTCTCTGATAGCCCCTCTAACTCGCACAACTCTTCGGTAACCTCATCCAGAATGATCTCGGCCTGCTGTGCAGCCAGCTGCGCCTGTGTTTTGCCCTTGGAGCCATCCAACCGTAAGCGTCCGGGCATCACACCTTGTCAGCAGGAACCCAGTTATGGGGCAGCAGCTCGCCGATAGCACTGGCGCGATGCATCGGTAATCGCTGCATCACATCTTTCAGATACGCAAAGGGATCATGACCATTCAGCTTG
>NZ_JBFLAB010000061.1:0-22854 GCF_040742695.1 Microbulbifer discodermiae
AAATGAAGTAGAGCGTCTGTTTCGCCGCTTGAAAGGTTTCCGAAGAATATTTAGTCGATTTGATAAGTTGGATGTCGTTTTTAAGTTCTTCATCAACTTTTCATTGATCGCTGACCGGCTAATTAGTGTTAACAGGCCCTAGGCAAGAGCCAAGCTAAAAAAGGTGCTTTTGTTATAAGTATCATGGGGGCAAGAGGCGGAGTTGCTGAAGAGGTCGATTGGCCTGTATCGAAATCAGCCACTCATCTCCCGGAACGATTAGAGAAATACATCAGCCTATGGGGCTGTTTGGCTGACACAGAATTTTGAACATAGACCGCAAAGAAAATAGCATCAAAATTTTACTTCGCCTCTAAAATTCTAAATTTATTTTTTATTTTCATTTATATCTATAGGGGCTAGCAAGGAATCAAAGAGGATAGGTTCATTAATATCATTTTCTAACAAAAATCTCTTCAGCTGATCTCCCGCTAAAATCACTTTAGAATCACGCTTTTTATTTAATTCATATAAGGGCTTTCTCGAAGTTACGGCGTCAGAAAAATTTTTTCGATCAGCGTAATTATTGTCTATTAAATAATTCACAAAATTTTTTGATTTAGCATGCTCAAAAGCAGACAAAATCGCAAATAGTTCCGCAGAAAACTTAATATTTTGCTCAACTCCCTTTCCAAAATAATTCATCAAAGCAATATTATATGCCGAATCTAAATGTCCCATTCTCGCAGCTTTTTGAAAGAATGAATAAGCAATTTCTAGATCAGGCTCAACACAAACACCCTGATAATAATATATTCCTTGTGTATACAAATATGCTGAGTCTTGATTCAACATAGCATCGACGACATTCTTTGCCTCACACGGACTACCTTCGGATCTGTATTTATCTGCTAAAACTAAAGAATAGTCGTCCACTCCTAATTTTAAAACCAAAATTTCCAATTGAGTTGCACTAAGCTCTTTACCATGCCCCTCATCCAGAAAAATTTTTTTTACATCATTTTCCAACTCTTCAAGATTACAAACCTCTTTACTAAGAAATTGAGCACTTTGAACCTTGCAGTGTTTAGCAATTAATCCTTCAAAGCTTACATCATTACGCTCCTTACCAACACATTTAAAAGAAGCGACCATAAAAGTACCAAGCAGCAGTATCCATCTATTCATTGCTTCCACCAAAACTTACTTTCGGAGACTTCAGGCTTTCGTACGCAGCAATACCTACTGCCTTAACGGAATAATACCAATGCTCGAGGACTTTATTATCCCCGACCGCCTGTACTTCAACCGACAGTGGCGACCCCTGGCTCCACATCACCGTTCTGGGCCCGCTGGCGCAGTGTGTGGTCCATCAGCACCAGGGCCACCATGGCTTCGGCGATGGGAGTCGCGCGTATACCGACGCAGGGGTCGTGGCGGCCCTTGGTCACCACTTCGATGGGGTTGCCATGAACATCGATGCTGCGGCCGGGAATCCGGAGGCTGGAGGTGGGTTTGAGGGCGATATGGGCGATGATTTCCTGGCCACTGGAGATGCCGCCGAGTACACCGCCCGCATTGTTGGAGAGAAAGCCCTCGGGGGTGATTTCATCCCGGTGCTGGGTTCCCTTTTGCTCCACACTGGCGAACCCGGCCCCGATTTCCACACCCTTTACCGCATTGATACTCATCAGCGCCTGTGCCAGGTCTGCATCCAAACGGTCAAATACCGGCTCGCCGAGGCCGGCGGGCACGCCGGAGGCGTGTACTGAAATGCGCGCGCCGATGGAGTCACCCTCTTTGATCAGCGCCTGCATATAGGCTTCCATCTGCGCCACCTTGCCGGCATCGGGGCAGAAAAATGGATTCTGCTCAACCTGATCCCATTGGAGCTTTTCGGCTTTGATGGGCCCCAACTGGGACAAGTAGCCGCGCACCTGGATGCCGTAGCGCTGTTTGAGCCACTTCTTGGCGATGGCACCGGCGGCGACCCGCATGGCGGTCTCGCGCGCCGAGGCGCGGCCACCGCCACGATAGTCGCGCACTCCGTACTTTTGCCAATAGGTGTAGTCCGCATGGGCGGGGCGCACCTGTTCGGCGATGTCGGTATAGTCTTTGGAGCGCTGATCGGTGTTTTCAATCAGCAGCCCTATAGGGGTGCCGGTGGTCTTGCCCTGAAACACGCCGGAGAGAATTTGAACATTGTCGGCCTCGCGGCGCTGGGTGGTATAGCGGGAGGTGCCGGGCTTGCGCCGGTCCAGCTCTACCTGTATCTCTTCGACACTGATCTCCAGGCCGGGGGGGCAGCCGTCGACGATGCAACCCAGTGCTGGGCCGTGGCTTTCGCCGAAAGTGGTGACGCAAAACAATTTGCCAAAGGTGTTGCCCGACATAAATCAATTCCGTAAGTGGCGGCTAAATGGGAATGTGCAGCCGCTGGCGCATTATAGAGGAGCGAACCCCGCTGCGCTCGGGGTTCCGGTGGCCAAATACAATTCTATCCGGCGGTGAAATAGGGCTGATAGGCCAGCAGCTCTTCGCGGCTGATAACAAAGACACCGTGACCCCCCTGCTCGAATTCCGGCCACAGGAAGGGCACCTGGGGGAAAGCCTGCTCCAGCGCTTCCCGGCTGTTGCCCACTTCGCACACCAGTATGCCGTCGGGCTGCAAATGCTCGGCGGCCTGGCACAACAGGCGGCGGGTAAAGTCGAGTCCGTCGTCACCGGACCCCAGTGCTATCTCCGGTTCGGCACGGTATTCCGCCGGCATCCGGGCCAGATCCTGCGCATCCACATAGGGTGGATTGCACACAATCAGTTCATAGCTGCACTCTTCGAGGCCGGCAAACAGGTCGGAGACCAGGGCGCGCACCCGCTCGTTGAGCTGGTGGCGATTGATGTTGATCTGGGCCACTTCAACTGCATCGCTGGAAATGTCGGCCAGGTCCACCCGCGCGCCGGGGAAGGCGGCGGCGCAGGCGATACCGATACAGCCGCTGCCGCAACAGAGGTCGAGGATGGACAGCGGCTCCACTTGCAGCCAGGGCTGAAAGTCGCGGCTGATCAGCTCGCCGATCGGCGAGCGGGGCACCAGCACCCGGTGGTCCACGTAGAAAGTCAGGCCGCCAAAGTGGGCTTCATGGGTGAGGTATGGCGCGGGCAATCGCTCGTGGACGCGCCGCTCCAGCAGCGCCATGACTTCGCGGCGCTCGTCCATGGTCAGACGCGCCTGGGCCACTTCAGGTTTGCTGTCCGGGGGCAGGTGCAGTGTGTGCATCACCAGCAGCAGGGCTTCGTCCCAGGCGTTGTCGGTGCCGTGGCCGAAATAAAGGCCGGCTTCGGCAAAGCGGCTGGCGCCCCAGCGGACGAAATCCAGCAGGGTGCAAAGCTCGTGCAGGTTGGCCTCGCGCTTCTCTATCATCACTCTTATCCCCAATTGTTGCGGTTCGACCCCAAATCCACCCGGCTGTACCCTGTGCCACTGAGTCTGCGGCCGGCCGGTTCGACGGCGGACCTTTACTCCAGGGTGACAAAAGCTTAGGGTAGCGCACCCGCCTCTCGGGCCGAAAAATTGGAAGCAGGACCAGATGAACGAACACTATGCGCGAATTATCGAGGCAATCGGCGAGGATCCGCAACGTCCGGGCCTGGTGGATACCCCGGAACGCGCCGCCAAGGCGATGGCATACCTGACCCGGGGCTACCATCAGACGGTGGAGGAAGTGGTCAATGGTGCGCTGTTTCCATCGGATTGCAGCGAGATGGTGCTGGTCAAGGATATCGAGCTCTACTCACTGTGCGAGCATCACCTGCTGCCTTTTATCGGCAAGGCCCATGTGGCTTATGTACCGGACGGCATGGTGGTGGGCCTGTCCAAGGTGGCGCGCATCGTGGATATGTTCGCCAGGCGCCTGCAGATTCAGGAGCAACTGACGGTGGAGATCGCGCAGTCGATCCTGGAAGTCACCGGTGCCGCGGGAGTGGGAGTGATCATTGAAGCCAAGCATATGTGCATGATGATGCGCGGGGTGGAAAAGCAGAATTCGGTGATGAAAACCTCTGCCATGCTGGGTTCTTTCCGCAGCCAGCAGGCGACCCGCAACGAGTTCCTGTCCCTGATCCGCTAGGGGCTATACTGTCTGGTACAGTAAAGTGGCGTGCCAGCGCCCCGGCAGGAAAGTAAGCTCATGCCCCACCTGGTGATCGAATACGCGCAGAAGCTGGAAGAGCGGGTTTCCATCGCCGCTCTGGTGAGCAACGCCCAGCAGGCGATGGATCACTCGGGACTCTTCGCCGCACACACCATCAAGACCCGCGCCCTGCCCTACCGGCAGTTTATCGCCGGCGACAACGGCGGCTGTTTTATTCACGCCGAAATCCGCCTGCTGGAAGGTCTCAGTGACCGGGAGCGCGAGGCTCTGAGTTCATCCATTTTCAACTGCCTGTGCCAATTCGCCGATGGGGTGCCGGCGGTCACGGTGGAGGTGCGGGAGATGGACCCCAACTGCTACTCCAAGCGGCTGCCGTTTTAGGGTTCGTTCGCACTATCAACGGACAACCCCGATAAACCTTTATTGCCCGCCCTCTTCACCACGCAAAAAAGCGCCAAACCAATCCGCTACAGCCTTGGCCCCCGCCGCTTCCATATGCAAATGGTGTCCTCCGGCCATTTCCTGTACAGCGATATGGGGATACCGCTCCAGCAGCGGCCGCAGCCGCTCGATCATGTCGGCGATCCCGTCCCTGGCCAGTACCAGGCGAATGGGTACTTCCCGGGTGCAGTCCAGAAACGCGGCCACTTGGTCCCGGGTGAGCTTGGCGGTGGAGGTGGCCATGAGGCGCGGATCGCTGCTCCAGGAGAAGCCATCATCCAGCGCTTTTGTGCCCCGCTCGGTGAGGCGCTGCGCCGCCTGTTCGGAGAGCGGAAAGATGCCCTTCCTGCGCGCCTCCACTGCCTGCTGAAGGCTGTCGAACCGCCGCGGTTTACGGGCACCGTAGCGGGTGCGCTGGGCCACGGCGTGGGCGAGAATCTGCGGTGCCTCACTACTGTCTATGGGCGGGGGCACCAGCCCGTCGATCAGGGCGAGCCGCTCCACGCGATCCGGGAAGGCACCGGCGGTCAACATGGCGGCAATGGCGCCGCGGGAGTGGGCCAGCAGGGAGAAGCGGCGCAGGCCCAGGGCCTGAGCGATGCCCACTACATCTTCTACTTCCTCCCAGATGTTGTAGTTGGCATCCCTGCTGCGGTGATAGCTGCGGCCGTGGCCGGCCATGTCCACCGCAATCAGTTTGACCCCGTGCAACAGTGGTGCCAGCCGGTCGAAACTGGCGCAATTATCCAGCCAGCCGTGCAGGGCGATGACGGGAACGCCGTCTATAGGGCCCCACTGTCGTGCGGCGATGGCCTTGCGATCGAACTCCAGGACAAGCTCACGGGGGGACTGCGTCATAAACCGGCAACACTCAAAAGAAACCGACTGGATGCTGCCGCAGCGACGCCCCAGCGGCAATGACAATGCGGTTCAGCGGCGCTGATGGAAATGATGGGAGCGCTCAGGGTTCAGGGTGTTGCAGCCAGTTCAGCCCGGCACAGCCGTTTGCCCAGACATCGGCACTCAAACAGGCGAGACTGGCGGTGCCCATGGGGTGGGCGCCGCCACTGCCACAAAGCCCGTTGACGAGGCTGCCCACCAGAGGTTGATGGCTGGCCAGCAGCAGGGGAAAGGGACCGGCCCCGGCCAGGGCCTCCAGAACCCGCTGTGGCGGGGTGTCGCCGGTCAGCAGCTCCTGGATGTGCACCGGCAGTTGCAGGTGGTCGGCGACAATTTGTGCAGTCTGCCGCGCGCGCTGGTAGGGGCTGGCCCAGATGGTGCGCACCGAGGCCAGCTCGTGCCGGCGCCGATCGCAGACCCAATTCACCTGGGCGCGGCCCCGCTCGGTCAGTTGGCGCGCGGCGTCATCCAGCTCCAGTGGCTCCGCTTGGCCGTGGCGCAGGATAAACAGTTGCATGGCTGACCTCCGAAACCGGACCGGCTACTGGCTCTTGTCGGCGTCGCCGCTGTCGGACTTGGTATCACCGCTGCGCTTGTCCGCTTCCGGCTTGTCGTCGCCCAGCTCGATGACCTCATCCTCTTCCCCGGCTTCGGCGATGACTTCGCCATCGATCTCCTGGGCATTGCCGTAGCGGGACAGATCGTCGATGTCCGACTCGGGCCATTCGGAGAATGGGAAGGGCTTGTCTTCCGTGTTGTAGACCATGAACTGCAGGGTCTGGAAAAAATAGGAGGCTATCTGGTCCCCCAGGCGGCGCAGGTTGTCATTTGGCGCGCCGGTGAAAATCGAAAACAGGAACTGCAGCACCACCACTGCCAGCATCACCAGGCCGGTGATTTCCAGCAGAACGGCGAACAGTATCATGTACAAAAGGCGAATCCAGTGGTTGCCGGAAGTGAGGTTTTGTTTCAGTTTTTCATTGTCCATGTGCATGCTTCCATCAAGGTTTTGCCGAATAGGCCACATCAAAGGTCTGAGCGCCGGACATCAGCTCGCGGATCACCGCGGGTATCTGGCGCTGTTCAAATAATATGGCGTGAATCGCCGAAACCAAGGGCATGTAGACGCCTAATTCATCTGCTTTGCGTTTAATCAGACGAACGGTGTTCACTCCTTCGGCAACTTGACCGATTTCTGCGACGGCCTCCTCCAACGGGCGCCCGCGACCCACCAGGTATCCCACCCGGTAGTTGCGGCTGAGGTCGGAGGAGCAGGTCAGGATCAGGTCGCCAACGCCGGCCAGGCCGATAAATGTCATCGGGTCCGCACCCATAGCCTCGGCGAAGCGCATCATCTCGGCCAGGGCGCGGGTGATAAGCAGGCTGATGGTGTTCTGTCCGCGCTCCAGGGCCGCGGCCATGCCGGTGACTATGGCGTAGATATTTTTCAGCGCCCCGGCCAGTTCGACACCAAAGACGTCACCGCTGGAGTAAACCCTAAAAGTCTCCGAGTGCAGGACCGTTTGAATGCTGTCACAGAGCTCCGGGTCCTCCGAGGCAACCACGGTGGCGGTATAGTGGCCCTCGACGATCTCCTTGGCGAAGTTGGGGCCGCTCAACACCCCCACGCGCATTTCACTGGTCTCCTCGCGCAGAATATCGCTCATCAGGCGGAAGCTGTCGTGCTCCACACCCTTGGTGGTGGAAATCAGCAAAGTGCCCGGCGCCAGCAGCGGTGCCGCCTGCCGCACCACCTCGCGGAAGGATTTGCTGGGGATTGCCACGAATACTATGCGGCAGCCCTGCAGGGCCTGTTCCAGCTCACTGGTGACCTCGAGTTCCGGGTGCAGTGGCACGCCGGGCAGGTAGTAGCGGTTCTCGCGCAGTTGGCGGCAGGCCTCCGCCCGGTCGGGATTGCGCATCCACTGGCGGGTGTCGTGGCCGTTGCCGGCGACAATATTGGCGATCGCGGTACCAAAACTGCCTCCGCCCAGGACGGCGATGGCGAGAGGTGAAGAAGTTTCCGTCTGTGTCATACGAAACCGGGAAATAGTGGGGACAAATTCTCTCAGTGGGCGGATTATAAGGGGACTCAGAGGCCAGCCCAACGCACTGAGGGAGATAATACACATTGCGGCTATTTGGCGATCAAACCACACCAAATTTTCATCAGGTCGTACAAATCTTCAGCAGAAAAAATGCACAAAAAAGGCGGCCAAAGGCCGCCTGCAACAGTTCGATGGCTTTTTTAGCCATTCAACTCCAGCAACAGTGTGTTCAGACGGCGCACATAGTCCGCCGGGTCGTTCAGCTGGTTGCCGGCGGCCAGATTGGCCTGGTCCACGAGGATGTTGGTGAGATCGGCGAACCGGTCCTCGTCCTGCTCCTGATCGAGGCGCTGCACCAGCGGGTGGTTGGGGTTGAGTTCGAAGATCGGCTTGGCGTCCGGCAGCGACTGCCCCGACTGCTCGAGGATGCGGCGCATCTGCGGCCCCATATCCTGATCGCTCACGACCAGACAGGCGGGGGAGTCAACCAGTCGGGTGGTGGCGCGCACTTCCTCGACACGGCTTTTCAACACCTCTTTCACCCGCTCGACCAGCGCGCCGGCGGACTTCTCCGCCTCTTCGCGCTCGGCCTTGTCCTCTTCGCTTTCGGCCTCGCCCAGGTCGAGAGCGCCCTTGGCCACATCCTGGAACGGCTTGCCATCAAACTCGTTCATATGGCCGATAAACCACTCGTCCACCTGGTCGGTGAGCAGCAATACCTCAATACCCTTTTTGCGGAATACTTCCAGATAGGGGCTGGATTTGGCGGTGGCGAAGTTGTCGGCGGCCACATAGTAAATATGCTTCTGCCCCTCCTTCATGCGCTCTACATACTGCTCCAGGGACTGTTCCTGCTTGGGCTCGTCGTTGTGGGTGGAGGCAAAGCGCAGCAGCTTGGCGATCTTCTCCTTGTTGGCAAAATCCTCCGCGGGACCCTCTTTCATGACGTTGCCGAACAGATCCCAGAATTTCTGGTACTGCTCTGCATCCTTTTTCGCCAGCTTGTCCAGCATATCCAGCACGCGCTTGGTCAGGGCGCTCTTGATAGCGTCGGTATTGCGGTCCTTCTGCAGGATTTCCCGGGATACGTTCAAAGGCAGGTCATTGGAATCCAGCACCCCTTTGACGAAGCGCAGGTACAGCGGTAAAAACTGCTCGGCGTCGTCCATGATAAAGGTGCGCTGCACATAGAGTTTCAAGCCGCGGGCGGCGTCCCGCTGGTACAGGTCGAAGGGGGCGCGAGCGGGGATAAACAGCAGGCTGGTGTAGTCCTGCTTGCCTTCCACCCGGTTGTGGCTCCAGTTCAGCGGGTCGTCGAAGTCGTGGGAGATGTGTTTGTAAAACTCCTTGTACTCCTCGGGCTTGATCTCGCTGCGCGGGCGCGTCCACAGCGCCTGGGCCGCGTTGACCGCCTCGAACTCGGGTACCGGCTCTTCTTTCTTCTCCTCTTCGCCCTCGGCGGCGGGGGCCGCGGGCGGCTGCTCTTTCAGCATCTCCACGGGAATGGAGATATGGTCGGAATACTTTTTGATGATGGAGCGCAGGCGCCAGCCGTCGGAAAACTCCTTGCCGTCCTCCTTCAGGTGCAGCACCACTCGGGTTCCCCGGTGTGGCCACTCCACGGTTTCCACACTGTACTCGGCCTCGCCGTGGCACTCCCAGTGCACCCCCTGGTCGGCATCGGCACCGGCGCGGCGGGTATAGACATCCACCCGGTCGGCAACGATAAAGGCGGAGTAGAAGCCCACCCCGAACTGCCCGATCAGGTGGGCATCCTTCTGCTGGTCACCGGTGAGGGTCTGCATAAACTTGGCGGTGCCGGAACGGGCGATGGTGCCCAGGTTCTCGATCACCTCGTCGCGACTCATACCGATGCCATTATCGGTGACACTGATGGTGCCTTCGTCCTTGTCGAACTCGATGCGGATTCGCAGTTCGGGGTCCTCTTCCAGCAACTCGGGCTTGGCCAGCGCTTCAAAACGCAGCTTGTCGGCGGCATCGGAGGCATTGGAAACCAGCTCGCGCAGGAAGATCTCCTTGTTGGAGTAGAGCGAGTGGATCATCAGGTGCAACAGCTGCTTGGCTTCGGTCTGGAAACCGTGGCTCTCTTTATTGTGGGCCTCGACGGTCATGGAACTTGTCTCCCCTGTCAATGAGTTCGTAACAGGGGGCAATATTGGGTCGCCGGCGATGGTTTCAAGCGCCAGGCGCCGAAGATGAGCTCATCAGGGGCTTTTTTTTGCCGCGGCGATCGCCTGCGCCAGCCGGCCATTGCCGGTAATGTCGATCACGAAATTGGCGGTGAGGTCGGCGATTACCCGGGATTCCGCATTCATGAGAATAACGATGCCCACCTTGCGCTTCTCGGAATAGGCCACCGCCGCGCGGAACCCTGCCACCCAGCCGCCGTGGTAGATGATGCGATCGTCACCCAGGGTGTACAACCGCCAGCCCAAGCCATAACCGGCGTGGGACAGGTGATCGCGCCAGATCCGGTGACGCATGTGGCGCTTGGTCTCCACCCGCTCGGTGGTCATATCGTCGATGACCTCCGGCGACAGCACCTTGGGGTAGTAACCCATCTGCGCCTTCAGCCACTGGGCCATGTCGGCAATACTGGCGTTGACGCCGGCGGCGGGCGCAGCGAGATAGTACTCCTTCCGCACTTTCACCGGGCGCCAGCCCTTACCGGTCTGGATATGCGGTGCCGCGCGGTTGGTGGCGGCCATGAAACTCTCCCAGCCGACCGATGCATTCGCCATCTTCAGCGGCGCAAAGAAGCGCTCCTGCAGCTGCTGCTCATAGCTGACACCGGTGGCTTTGAAAATGACGTCCTCGATCAGACTGAACAAGACGTTTTGGTAGCCGTAGCATTTGCCCGGCGCACAGCGCGGATCTATATCGGCAAACCTGGGCAGAATCTTGCTGAGCGGCTTGTTGGCTTCCAGATAGTCGTCGTAGGCGTTGGGGGTCAGGCCCGAGGAGTGGCTGAGCAGATGCTCCACCTGCAACTGGCGCGACAGTGAACGGGTCTTGAAACGGAGTTCGGGAACATACCGCACCACCCGGTCATCCCAGTCGAATTTCTTTTCGTGCTCCAGTACCGTGGCCATACTGGCAGCAAACGTCTTGGAGACTGAAGCCAGCCGGAACACGGTATCCAGATCGACTTTGTCCCGCTTGCCCTGGACCTTGACGCCATAGGTGTCCATGGCGACTACCTGGTCTCCGTCCACGATTACATAGGCCGCACCCGGGATCTTCTGTTTTTTCAGCAACTGGCGGAAGTAGCGGTCAAATTCCTTGGCACTGCCGCGCAGATCCCCCGCGCTCACAAGCGGACCGGCACCACAGAGCAACAACACCAGGCAAACCCGCCCGATTCCGCACCAGCGTCGGCGGGCGAATACAATAAGGGGAAATAACACTTTCATGCCGTACTTCACGCCGCCCCGGCAACACTACACATGACAGTAAGACTAGCAGCCTGCGAAAAAATTCTCTCGCGCCTCCTGTACCACGCCCTGGGTCAGAAACCCCGGCGGGCATGGCCCTGCTGCCTCTCTTCCTCCAGATCCGCGCCCACCGCACCGACCGTTGGTACCTGACCGCTTTTGCGGGCACAAAAAACCGCCTTACGGCGGTCTTTTGGAACCTGAATGGCCAGGCACTTCCGGTACCCTAAATGGCCTTGTGGTCAGCTGTGGTGTTACAGCTTGTCCGCATTCTCGCTCAGGTAATCGGCCACACCTTGTGGAGAGGCACTCATTCCCTTGTCCCCTTCGCGCCAGCCCGCCGGGCAGACTTCACCGTGTTCCTGATGGAACGCCAGCGCATCAACCATACGCAGCATTTCGTCGACGTTGCGGCCCAGTGGCAGGTCGTTGACCACCTGGTGGCGGACCACACCCTCTTCGTCGATCAGGAAGGAGCCACGGAAGGCGACACCAGCCTCCGCCTCTACGTCATAGGCCTGGCAGATCTCGTGTTTGAGGTCGGCCACCAGGGTGTACTTGACCGCACCGATACCGCCCTCATTCACCGAAGTGTTGCGCCAGGCGTTGTGGGAGAACTGGGAGTCGATGGAAACACCGATCACCTCCACGCCCCGCTTTTGAAACTCTTCAAAGCGATGATCGAAGGCGATCAACTCGGAAGGACAGACGAAGGTGAAGTCCAGCGGATAAAAGAATACCACTGCCTTCTTGCCCTTGATGGCTTCAGCCAGGTTGAAGCTGTCAACAATCTCGCCATTACCCAGCACCGCAGCCGCAGTAAAGTCCGGAGCCGGTTTGCCTACCAGAACTGCCATAAGAACCTCCTCGTTCCAATGATTGGTTAAATAAACAAAATAACAGCAGGGCCCCGGGCTCTGTGGCGAATCATCGCCTCCCAGCCCGGGGCCCTGCTGCAGTGATCAATTTATACACAGTCGCTATAAAGTGAATAGTTTTCGATAGCGGCCGACTATGATACACACGCCACCCTATCCGTCCTATTAATTTTTTAAATCATGTCGATAGCGACGACGATAGTGAAGCCGGACTTTTGGTGACTTTTCGGTCAGAGAGAACCCGGGCAATTGGTTTGATGGGTCACTAGAATCAAACTCAGGCGACAACGAAATCTTATTGACACTCATTCTCACTTGTAATAAGATCTGCGCAGCCTTAAATTTACTCAATTTCTGCTCCTGGACTCGGCCGACTATGTACGTATGTATTTGTAAAGGCATCACCGACCGCCAGATCAAGGAAGCCATCTATGATGGTTCCACTTCGGTGAAAGCACTCCGTCACCAGTTGGGGGTCTCCTCCCAGTGTGGCCGCTGCGCCGAACTGGCCCAGGAAATTATCGATGACGCTATGACTGGCAGCCTGATGTCCGCCAACAACGACGGCCTCTTCTACCCGGCCGGCTGATCTTTGCCGGCCGCCCATTACGCTCTATAGCAGGTTGTTGAAATTCTTCGAATTTCAACGCCTGAGAAAGCCCCACAGATTTCCCTGCCCAAGCCTCGGCACTCTTCCCCACACACCCCCAGCCAACAGAAAACTGCGTGCAGGGCGTTAACCAATGGCACTGCCCCTCTTCCCGCTATCCGCTGCTGCGCCTTGAAGGTCCCCTCGACAATGTCACGACAGTGCCCTAAAGGCTCCATCCGCAGGCACCGGCCTTCGCGGCGCTGTTTGCAACTTTCCTTAAAGCGAAATATTTGCGCGCCGCTCCACCGATGAGTCCAAAACCACCGCAGAAAATAGAAGACGTATCGGATTAATCCCGCCGGTGTTTTTACCCGCAATTGGCGACTCCTAAAAAAGGTGGCTTACAGACGCAATCAAGAAAAAAACAGGCTTATAAAACGGAATCATTTTCGTTTGGCTTCAGCTCCAAGTTTGCTTTAAACCCATTATCTGCAGGCTTCAAGTGCGCTTGACTTGCCAGCCATCGCGACGCAAACTCGTGGCCTCAAACTGCGGATCAGCGAATTACCCCAAAGAAATTTCGCGCTACGCAGGACGCCATATTAGAAGTTTTAGGAATGACCCGCGGATAAAATAGATACCTGCGGGCGCACAGGAGCGAAAGCGATGAAAGGCGATCCCAAAGTTATCGAACATCTGAACAAGGCCTTAAGCAACGAGCTGGTAGCCATCAACCAGTATTTTTTACATGCCCGCATGTATGACAATTGGGGGCTGAAAGAACTGGGCAAAAAAGAGTACGACGAATCCATTGATGAGATGAAGCACGCCGACTGGCTGATCGAGCGCATCCTGTTTCTGGAGGGCATTCCCAATCTTCAACACCTCGGCAAGCTGCTGATCGGGGAAAATCCTCAGGAAATGCTCAAATGCGACCTAAAACTCGAATCCAAAGCCATCCCGGACCTGCGCGACGCCATCGCCTACTGTGAGTCTGTACGCGATTACCGCAGCCGCGAAATTCTGCAGGACATTCTCGAGTCCGAGGAAGAACATGTGGACTGGCTGGAAACCCAACTGGAGTTGATCGATCGCGTCGGCCTGCAGAATTACCTGCAAACGCAAATGGAAAAAGCTTCGGATTAAATGCAATGCCTGGCAGGCTGTTGAAATTCGAAGGGTTTTAACAGCCTGCTACCGGAATATGAATATTCCGGCAAAATTGGCGATGCCTAACTCATTGATTTTCGGAGAATAGTGAAAAACACATTTTTCCCTATTCGGGTTTTGACACAGGCAAGATGCCTTTTCAACAACCTGCCAGAAGAAAACCGCGGTAATACCGCGGTTTTTTGCTTTAATACAACGCCTGGCAGGTTGCTATCCCTAACAAAATATTCGGCTCCTAAATCAGGTCGGTAACGGCTTGGTTTGTCGCCAAGGATTTGCAGGCATGCGCCACAAACCAGGGCTGAAAAAAGCCGGGCAAAGTTTTTTTAAGCAACCTGTCAGTCGCCACTTTCACCTTCACCTGCGGTGGAAACCTCATCCACCAGGCTCTTTAATTCGCCTTTCTCGTACATCTCCATAATGATGTCACAACCGCCGATCAACTCGCCGTTCACCCACAGCTGTGGGAAAGTCGGCCAGTTGGCATACTTGGGCAGCTCGGAGCGAATTTCCGGATTGGACAAGATATCCACATAGGCAAAGCGTTTGCCACACGCCATCAATGCCTGGGAGGCGCGCATGGAAAAGCCACATTGGGGGGCGTTGGGGCTGCCTTTCATGTACAGCAGGATCCTGTTGTCGGCAATCTGCTGCCTGATGTTCTCCAGTGTATCCATAGAGATGTCTAACCTCGGGTAGTAGAACCGTTAGATGGGTGCGTGCCTTTGGGCGGCGGGCCTGGCACTCGGGGCGGCATTGTACCCCAGCGACAGGCCGCATACGAAAAGGCGAATTTTCGTCCAACAGGTATCTGGCGCACTATTAACTATATGGTATTATTGCCATTTTCAGGAAAAGCTGCGGAAGAGACAGCACAAAACAGAATTTTCTGCGATTTTAAACAAACCCAGGACCCCGGGAGATCAAAAAGTGGCCACCTCCGCATTGATGGAAAACTACGGCGACAGGCCCCTGACCCTGGTCAGGGGCGCCGGCAGTTATGTGTGGGATGATACCGGCCGGCGGTATCTGGACGCCCTGTCCGGTATCGCCGTATGTGGACTGGGCCATTGCCACCCGGCAGTCACTGCCACCCTCACGGATCAGGCCCAGACCCTGGTGCACGCATCCAATCTGTACAACCTTCCGCCACAGGAGCAGTTGGCCGACAGGCTGGTGTATCTGTCGGGCCTGGACAATGTGTTTTTTTCCAACTCAGGGGCTGAGGCCAACGAAGCTGCCATCAAACTGGCGCGCCGCCTCGGCAGCCAGCGCGGACTGCCCAGCCCGCATATCCTGGTGATGGAAAATGCCTTTCACGGCCGCACCCTGGCCACCATGACCGCCACCGGCAATGAAAAAATCCAGAGGGGGTTCGGCACTCTGCCCGAGGGTTTTCTGCGTGTACCTTTTGACGATCCGGCAGCAATAGAGCGGCTGGCTGCGAGTCGTGACGATATCGTCGCCGTGTTGGTGGAACCTATCCAGGGGGAGGGCGGCATCCGTATCCCGGCACCGGGTTTTCTGCAAAAACTGCGCGAACTGTGTGACCATTACCAGTGGTTGTTGATGCTGGATGAGATCCAGACCGGCAACGGGCGCACCGGCAAGCTGTTCGCCTATCAACATACCGGTATACTGCCGGATGTAGTGACCACCGCCAAGGGTCTGGGCAACGGCGTACCCATCGGCGCCTGCCTGGCCCGCGGTGTTGCGGCGCGACTGTTCGACGCCGGCAGCCACGGTTCCACTTTTGGTGGCAATCCGCTGGCCTGCCGCGCGGGCCTGACAGTACTGGAGACGCTGGAGCGGGAACAATTGGTGGAGCGCGCCGCAACGCTCGGGGCGCGCCTGCTAAACCGCCTGCGAAACCACCTCGGCAACTGTCCCACAGTAACGGATATCCGCGGCAGCGGACTGATGGTCGGCATTGAACTGGACCGGCCCTGCGCGGAACTGGTGGCCCGCGCGCGCGAACGCCAGCTATTGATCAATGTTACCGCGGACAAAGTGGTGCGGCTGCTGCCGCCCCTGATCCTCAGCGATACCGAATGCGACTACATCGGCGACACCGTCGCCGATCTGATACAAAAATTTGCCGGAAGTACCGGTGGAGAATAGCAACCCATGGCCACAAGACACTTCCTGTCCCTGATGGATTTATCCGCGGATGAACTCCGCGGTATTACCGAACGCGCGATAGAACTCAAAGCCCTGCGCGCCCAGGGAATTACCACTGAGCCGTTTCGCGACAAGGTGCTGGGGATGATTTTCGAAAAGTCCTCCACCCGCACCCGGGTATCCTTCGAAGCCGGCACGGCGCAGATGGGAGGCTCCGCACTGTTCCTGTCCCCGCGCGACACCCAGCTGGGTCGCGGCGAGCCAATTGAAGACAGCGCCCGGGTGATCTCGCGCATGGTGGACATGGTGATGATCCGCACTTTTGGCCACAATGTACTGGAGCGCTTTGCCGCCTACTCCCGGGTGCCGGTGATCAACGCCCTGTCAGACAGTTTCCACCCCTGCCAGCTGCTGGCCGACATCCAAACCTACGTCGAGCACCGGGGCAGCCCCGCGGGCAAGGTAGTGGCCTGGGTCGGTGACGGCAACAATATGTGTCACTCCTACATCAATGCGGCGCGCCTGTGTGATTTTGAACTGCGTATCGCCTGCCCCGAGGGCTACGAGCCCGACGAAAACATCGTCGCCGCGGCGGGAGACAGCGTCACCATCCTGCGCAAGCCAGAGGATGCCGTGCGCGGAGCCGACTGGGTCGCCACCGATGTGTGGGCCTCTATGGGGCAGGAGACAGAGCAACTGGTACGCATCGAAGCGTTCAAAGGGTTTCTGGTAGACCACGAGCTGATGGGACACGCAAATACCGACGCGGTATTTATGCACTGCCTGCCCGCGCATCGGGGCGAGGAAGTGAGCGCCGAGTTACTGGAAGACGAATCCATCGCTGTGGTGTGGGACCAGGCAGAAAACCGCCTGCACGCGCAAAAGGCGCTGATGGAGTTCCTGCAGGAACAGGGCAGCTAGGGCCTGTTGGCACTAACTGAGATAGCCCCGCTACCGCTGGTTTTGCGGCCCGAAATTACCTTTTCCGGACAGCGGGCTGCAGGTAAAACCTGATTCCAGCAGCCCACTATTAACCCGGCAACTCGATAAATTGCCGGGTTAACAATTGCCAGATCCTACAGGTCGCAAACCGGTGGGGCCAAAAGCCACCAAACCCACATAAAGAACACCCAGGTGAACCGAGGAAGCATATTAACGCCATCCTACAACGCCCTTTCCAGGGCAGTTTATATACTCGAAAAGAATTGAAAGACGCCATGAAGTTGGCATTTGGGTACTATTTAGATTAAAGATTAATCAATGCAAAAGGGTTATTGCTCCACTTAATTTAGGGCCTGGTTACTATTAAAAAATATTCTTAGAAGGGGGTAATCCGGGGCTTTCCCCTGACTGCCCCGAAACGCCCTCAGCAACCACGGGCACTTGCGGCAAAGTGGCTACTGACATAAGCGACCTACCCACACATTATCCACAGCTCCCCCCAAGCTTATTCTGCTTGAAATGGTCCCCTGACCGCATTATCTTGTTGTCCAGTCAACAGACGACCCCAATATATTGGGGTGCGAGCCGAAAATGCCCCGAGCCGATGGGGTGGGTTCGCACGTTGCGGCGCGATTCGGCGCCATATGCCAGGAACAGCTTTTCAGAGCAAATTCCGAGGTGACAGGCGGAAAGGATTCTCCGCCGCAGGCACAAGCCGGCATTACTTTCGGGGAAAACACCGGCAACTGAGCGGCCTGTACCGCTTCCCCGGCAATCGCCAGCGGGAAACTGCGGAAAAACGAAGGACACGTTCCGCGACGCAAGCCTGCACACCAGCGGGTAACAGCGGGCAACCATTACTCATCTTGCGGAGACTTTCATGCACACAGAGACAGGGCTCTCTCAGCCCGTGCCTTTGGCCGATCAGAGCACTTCAAGGGAACAATCCGGCAGTGCCTCCACCCTCGCAGCCACTGCGCCGGGGCAAATTCGTGTAATCAAGCGCAATGGTACTGTAGTCCCCTATGACGACAGTAAAATTTCCCTTGCTGTTACCAAGGCGTTTCTCGCCGTAGAGGGCGGCACCGCCGCCGCCTCCAACCGGATCCACGAGCAGGTTGAAGAACTGGTGGCACAGATCAGTGCCACCTTCCAGCGCCGTATGCCTTCCGGCGGCACCATCCATATTGAAGAGATCCAGGACCAGGTGGAACTGGCACTGATGCGCTCCGGCGAACACAAGGTCGCCCGCGACTATGTCCTCTACCGCGAAGAGCGCGCCCGCCTGCGCGCGCAGAAAACTCAGCGCCAAACCACTCCATCGGTGGACCTTCACCCCAGCATCCGTGTGAAACTGCGGGATGGCAGCATGGCGTCGCTGGACATGGAGCGGCTGCGCATTATTGTCCGCGAAGCCTGCGAAGGCCTGAAAGATGTAGACAGCGAGGCCATTCTGAGCGAGGCGTTGAAAAACCTCTACGACGGCGTCTCCGAGGCCGATATCAATACAGCCCTGGTCATCACCGCACGCACCCTTGTGGAGCAGGAGCCCAACTACACCTATGCCACGGCTTTCCTGCTGCTGGATAACCTGCGCAGCGAGGCACTGCGCTTCCTCGGCGTGGCCGACACCGCCACCCAGCACGAGATGGAACATCTTTACGGCAAGACGCTCAACGCCTACGTCAGCAAAGGTATTGAACTGGAACTGCTGGATCCGGCCCTGGCCGAGTTCGACCTGGCGCAACTGGGCGAAGCGCTAAAACCCGAGCGCGATCACCAGTTCACCTACCTGGGCCTGCAGACTTTGTACGACCGCTATTTCCTGCACAGTGACGACGTCCGCTTCGAGCTGCCGCAGATTTTCTTTATGCGTGTCGCCATGGGTTTGGCCATCAACGAAGACAACAAAAACGAACGCGCTGTTGAATTCTACAACCTGCTGAGCTCCTTCGACTATATGAGCTCTACCCCTACCCTGTTCAATGCCGGGACCCTGCGCCCGCAGTTGTCATCCTGCTACCTCACCACGGTACCGGACGATCTGCACGGTATTTATGGTGCAATTCGAGACAATGCCATGCTGTCCAAATGGGCCGGCGGCCTGGGCAATGACTGGACTCCGGTGCGCTCGCTGGGATCCTACATCAAAGGCACCAACGGCAAATCCCAGGGCGTGGTCCCCTTCCTGAAAGTGGCCAACGACACAGCCGTGGCCGTCAATCAGGGGGGCAAACGCAAGGGCGCAGTGTGCGCCTATCTGGAAACCTGGCATTTGGATATCGAGGAATTTCTCGAGCTGCGCAAGAATACCGGCGATGACCGCCGCCGCACCCACGATATGAACACCGCCAACTGGGTACCGGACCTGTTCATGAAGCGCGTGTTCGAAGACGGAGAGTGGACCCTATTCTCGCCGGCGGACTGTCCCGACCTGCACGACCTGTTCGGCACCGCCTTTGAACAGCGCTACACCCACTACGAGCAACTGGCCGCAGAAGGCAGCCTGAAGCTGCACAAAAAGATCCGCGCCGCAGACCTGTGGCGCAAGATGCTGGGAATGTTGTTCGAGACCGGCCACCCCTGGATCACCTTTAAAGACAGCTGCAACCTGCGCAATCCACAGCAGCATGCGGGCGTGGTACACAGTTCCAACCTGTGCACCGAAATCACGCTGAACACCAGCGCCGGTGATGAAATCGCCGTGTGCAATTTGGGTTCCGTAAACCTGGCCCAGCACATCAGTGACGACGGCCAGCTGGACCGCGCCAAACTCGCCAGCACCGTAAAGACCGCCGTGCGCATGCTCGACAATGTAATCGATATCAACTACTACTCGGTGGATACAGCGCGCCAGTCCAATATGCGCCACCGGCCAGTGGGCCTGGGTCTGATGGGCTTTCAGGATGCTTTGTACAAGGCCGGTATCGCCTATGCCAGTGAAGGCGCAGTTGCCTTTGCGGATACCACCATGGAGGCCATCAGTTACGAGGCCATCAGCGCCTCCTGCGACCTGGCGGCGGAGCGCGGCAAGTACCAGAGCTACGATGGTTCCCTGTGGAGCAAAGGCATACTGCCGCTGGATTCCATTGCAATCCTGAGCCAGCAGCGCGGTGAACAGTTTATCGAACAGGACACCAGCTGCTCGTTGAATTGGGACAGCCTGCGCGACAAGGTCAAAGCCCAGGGCATGCGCAATTCCAATGTGATGGCAATAGCACCCACTGCAACCATCGCCAATATCACCGGGGTTTCGCAGTCCATCGAGCCCACCTACCAAAACCTGTACGTTAAATCGAACCTGTCCGGCGAGTTCACCGTGGTGAACCCCTATCTGGTCCACGATCTGAAGGATCGAGGCCTGTGGGATCAGGTGATGGTCAACGACCTGAAGTATTACGAGGGCTCGGTGCAGAAAATTGACCGTGTACCGGAGGATCTCAAAGCCAGATACCGCACCGCATTCGAAGTCGAGCCGCGCTGGATCGTAGACGCCGCCAGCCGTCGCCAGAAGTGGATCGACCAGGCTCAGTCACTCAACCTATATATCGCCGGTGCGGACGGCCGCAAACTGGATCTGACCTATCGAATGGCCTGGTATCGCGGTTTGAAAACCACCTACTACCTGCGCGCACTCGCCGCGACCTCCACGGAAAAATCCACTGTGGACGCCGGCACCCTGAACGCGGTTAGTGCCGGTGCCGCCTCCAGCGCGGCAATGGCGGCGCCGCAAGAAGAAGCGGTTCCGGCGGCAGTGCCCAATGCCTGTTCCCTGGACGACCCGGACTGTGAAGCCTGCCAGTAGACGGACGACACAGCTCGCCCAAATAAGGGAGAACAAACCAGTCGACAGCAGTCACAACACGCCAGTGGCCGAAATGGAAATCGCCAGGTAGCAACCAAACTGGTTGATCTTCGGGCCACACAAGAACTCTCGGGGGAGAGCGTCATGACCACTTGAGTGGGTCAGACCAGCCGCACCGGCCCCGGTACGCCCTGTCTTCTCGTGCAGGAAACAGGAAAAGCAGTATGCGAACCGGGGCTCGGTTGCGAACCCGAAGGGGCGGAAACTGACAGCAGGCGGCAGGTAAATAGAAACTACAGCAGAAAATAAAACACAGAAGAGCGAACCATTGATCTGGCACAACCAAAACGGAGCCGGAACAGAGTACAAAACCACAAGCGGCACAGTCTGCATAGGCAGCGGAAGCCGCAACTATCGATTCGGCGATCTAACTGCCCGTCGGATTGATAGAGACATTCGGGAAAGAGGCGCGAAAACCGCAACAGCGCCTCAATATGAACACGCGGATACGAGCAGGCACTGCTTGTATCGATAAACGGAAGGCAACGATATGCTTAGCTGGGACGATCTCGACACAAAGCCCCAACCTCCCCAAACGGCAACCAAACCGCGACCGGCGCCGGAGCGGCGGCAGCAGGAAGTCATTCCGCCCGCAGTTTCCCGTGAAACTTCGAGTACTCCGGCGCCGCCTGCGGCCCAATCCAGTGCAGTGGAAGCCGCGCGAGCGGCCGTAGACAGTCTGGACCCAGCACCCGGCCTGGAAGAACTGGAAATGGGCGCAGCCCGTATCCAGGTGGATGAAAAGCGCATCATCAACTGCCGCGCCGACCTGAACCAACTGGTGCCGTTCAAGTACGACTGGGCCTGGCAAAAATACCTGGATGGCTGCGCCAACCATTGGATGCCGCAGGAAGTGAACATGAACAAAGACGTGTCCATGTGGAAAGACCCCAAGGGTCTGACCGAGGACGAGCGTCGCATCGTGGAATACTCCCTGGGCTACTTCTCCACCGCTGACTCCCTGGTGGCCAACAATCTGGTACTGGCCATCTACCGCCA
The DNA here is from genome assembly GCF_040742695.1 of Microbulbifer discodermiae. Classification (NCBI taxonomy): domain Bacteria; kingdom Pseudomonadati; phylum Pseudomonadota; class Gammaproteobacteria; order Cellvibrionales; family Microbulbiferaceae; genus Microbulbifer; species Microbulbifer discodermiae. The sequence goes on from NZ_JBFLAB010000061.1 coordinate 21,542, forward strand.
CATCACCAACCCGGAATGCCGCCAGTACCTCCTGCGCCAATCCTTTGAGGAGGCCATCCACACCCACGCCTACCAATACTGTGTAGAGTCACTGGGTATGGACGAGGGCGAAGTGTTCAACATGTACCGCGAGGTACCCTCAGTGGCCAAGAAGGCCGCCTGGAGCCTCAAGTACACCCAAGGCATCGGTGACCCGAATTTCAAGACTGGCACAATGGAGACAGACCAGGAACTGCTGCGCAACCTGATCGCTTTCTATGCAGTTACCGAAGGTATCTTCTTCTACTGTGGCTTCTCCCAGATTCTCTCCATGGGCCGGCGCAATAAAATGACTGGCGTTGCGGAGCAGTTTCAATACATTCTGCGCGACGAGTCCATGCACCTGAATTTTGGTATCGACGTCATCAACCAGATCAAACTGGAAAATTCTCACCTGTGGACCGAAAGCTTCCAGCGGGAAGTAACCCAAATGATTCTGGAGGGCATGGAACTGGAAGTGGCCTACGCCCGCGATACCATGCCCCGTGGCGTACTGGGTATGAATGCCAATATGATGGAGGAGTATTTGCACTTCATCGCCAACCGCCGCCTGAGTCAGTTGGGCCTGAAGGAGCAGTTCCCCGGTGCACAGAACCCCTTCCCGTGGATGTCGGAAATTATGGATCTGCGCAAGGAGAAGAACTTTTTTGAGACCCGGGTGATCGAATATCAAACCGGTGGCGCTTTACAATGGTAACAGGCTGTGCGTCACAGTATTAAGTGTCTCAAATCAACTGATCCAGCGGCTTTGAGAGGATTTATTACTGCCCATGTAGCCTTTAAGCCGCTTACAGCGAAGTTCATGAATCCTAGAGACGGAGCTCTGCAGCACCGTATCACTGACAACCGGCTGTAGAAACCGGTTTACCACGAAAAAACTCTTCATGGGAAGAAACATGGAAAAGCGGGCGAAATGCCCGCTTTTCCATCTGTCTGCTCACGGTGGATTTGGTTTGAAGCAGCAAAGATAAAGATCAAGCCACTTTGGATATTTTTTCGACATTGGATAACCTAGAGATATGGAAGCATATCCATATCTCCAGTTTACGCTAACCTTCTCTATGTCTTTGTATTCAAAGGCTCAATAAGTCAATTTAAATCCTATGGAAGGGAAGAACCCAAAACCTTCTTCATTCGTAAGCGTCCGGCAAACTCATCTACCAAGCCAAATTCTGCGCTGTAATTTAGGTGTCCACCTATCAACAAGTGGACACCTAATATGAGTGAAATTATCCCTGCTAAGAAACCCGTGAAGCGTCGCCGGCATTCCCCGG
>NZ_JBFLAB010000062.1:0-22540 GCF_040742695.1 Microbulbifer discodermiae
GGGAGTACATCGAGATTTTTTATAACCGCCAACGTCGCCACTCACGGCTTGGCAACTTGGCCCCAACTGAATTCGCCAAGAAGTATTGGGAATCAGCCAAAGCGGCTTAAAGCGGGACTGTCCAGTATTGTCAGGACACCCCATGTAAACGCAGGCGAATCTGTATATATTGGCCACTTTGCCCTTGATTGTGCCTACGGCCCAACATTATGGCGCTTCTATCTCGAAGACAAAGAATCTTTCGAGAGCTATGTAAGCGAGTATGAAGCGGCTTATCCATACCTGGATCTAGATAATGCTGAGCATCGTCTTTTTACAACCAAGGAATTTGGGCATGATTTTACGCTACCGTAAGCAATACCTAACAAGGCGCTCAAGTGGGACAAAGTGCTGCGCACTTCGCCCCTTAGCTGAGCGTTAACTGTCATGAAAATCATGAGCAATAGATCACTAATAATAATTCTTACATGTTTTATGTTGGCCGGTTGTCCTCCTGCATCCTGGCATATTCAGTCAGACGCTGATCCAACCTTTGCAGTATCGGATACCTGCATTAGGTCGGCCACTAATTTTGAAGGCGTAATGGGTATCGTAAAACTAGATTTTGATCGAGCTGATGATAACTTTGAGCGGTTTCTCATAGAGACCGAATATGGCGTTGCAAATCTCGATCTCGAATTCAAGAACAATGGCATTCCAGTTGTACACTTATACCTTCATGGCGGTGGTGTTAATCCACGCTCAAAAGCACAAGAAGGTGGCAAACAATTTCTAAACAAACTAATTCAACATATACAGCAGTCATGCGCGAGTCACAGTTAACAAGGTCAAGCAGCATCGCCCCTTCGGGGCTGGACAGCTTTTCCGCAGCTTCGCTGCTCCAAATCTGCCGCTGTTTGCGGCGTTATGAGCACTAGCATGGCAAGACGAATAAAACTTTCAGCGCTAATGACACTACTCGCAATAGTGTTAAGTGGTTGCCCTCGAATAGCAGAGACAGATATCTATAACAATACTGGTGTATCAATATCTTTAAATAGCGGGGGAAGTATCACTCATATTTCCCCTGGCGAAGTAAAAGTTATTTCATTTGCCTCAAATAGTTTGGTTGTTAGTTCCGAAATCGGAGAATGGAAATACAGCCGAGATTTGATTCCCTATGGCGGCGAAGATGGCGAGTACTTCGACGGCACTGTATATTTGCAAATCAATGAAAGTGGCCAAGTCTTTGCTACTAGAGAACAAGATAAAAGGCCACAATCTGAATTTGGGGCACAGCCAGAGGGTTTTCCAATTGAACCAAGCTCATAACAAGCAAAGGCAGCATCGCCCTACGGGCTCGACGCGCTAACTCGCGCCGCTGCTTTGGGCGTTATGCGTAGGACTAATGGAACGACTAGATAAACCGTCAAGTTTCTTTGGGTGGACTGCAATTCTCGTTGGTGTATTGTTTCTATCATTGAGTATTTATTAGCTGGCGGATTTTCCTTCATCTCGCTGGCAGTCGGCTTGAAATCACTGTTAAGCACCTGAATCTTCAGATACGATACGGGCCAATTTTTGAGTTTCCCCCTCATTAAACGTAACGTAACCAACAGGAATATCTGTGTCTAATTGTGAAATTATGTACTCTGCACTTTCTGAACCAAAACCACCACAAAGCTCAATGACCTGCATACCACGCTCAATCATTCCTCTAGCAGCTAAAACAGCGTCATCATCATTGCTTACACCGATAATTTCTGTAAAAAAATCTGCTGTATCCATAACCGTTTTGTGGTGATGATAATCATGGCTTTTAGCCTTGACAATGAACCCGTACTGCCTAATCACGATGCCTCCCGGTAAACCAGCCTTTGCATGCACTGTTACAAGACTGTTAATTTTCATGCCAACCAACAAAGAATAGCAACACCACAAAGCCCAATCCAACCAGGATGCCTGGCTTTGGTTGCTATAAAAACCAGCAAACCCGCAGCGAACATTGATGCTGAAATATACTGCACAAATAATGCTGAGCCCGAAAAATCGTTGTTTGCGATACTGATAAGCATGACACCAGCAACCCATCCAAAAATGCTTGCAATATGCCACGTGGCCCACAATATACGAATATTTCCTTCACCAAGTAGTTCGCTTGTGACAGCGGGAACAATGCCCCCATCTCTGACTTTTTTGAAAATTAGAAGCTCACCAAAAATTGAATGGATTAGGCCTACGAAAATGGAAAGCAACCCTGCTGTAAGCAACAGTATATTCACACAGCTCTCTCCGTGATACACAGTATTTATCTAGCAGGTTGTTGAAAAAGGCATCCTGCCTGTTTCAAAACACGAAAAGCGAAAAATGTGATTTTCACTTTTCTCCCAAAATCAACGACTTAGGCGTCGTCGATTTTGCCGGAACATCCATATTCCGGTACCAGGCGTCGAAATTCTGCGAATTTCAACAGCCTGCTAGTAATCAGCATTATCCCAGTTACCACTTTCAGAACAATACTGCGTCAACTTGTGACTATCCTTATTAAGCCATGCAGCTACCCGTTTTGGGCAGATATCAGTAAGGCAGGAGGGGGCATTCTTTCCTTCCGACCCGGTATTAATACACAAGCTTTCCACTTGCCAAGTAAATAAAAATAAGACGCGTTACCATCTGGTAATTACCGCTCGCTCAGCCCCCACCAACAGCGGTAAATCAACTACGCTGAACATCGGAAGCCAATATCCGGGCACTGGTGCAGTATCTCCATAACTCCCTGAGGGATTGTCATTCAAGTCTCGATACAAATGGAGTCTGTACAATCGCCGGCGACCCAATTGGCTCCCCCCATTTCCGCAGACGAGGCCTTGAACCAATGAATCGATATGTAAGTAAAATCCCCCGGCGCAAATTCTTAAAGCTCACCGGCTGCTCCCTGGCCCTGCTCCCTGTCGCCATTATCGCCAGCAGCCGCGACACGCTCGCGCAGGGCAAAGCGAGTAAAGAGGCAGTGCAGTACCAGGAAACTCCCAAAAACGGGCAAAAATGCAAAGACTGCCAGTTCTGGACAGAGCCGAATGGATGTCAGGTTGTCGAGGGTGAAATCTCCCCGGAGGGCTGGTGCAGTTTGTTTGTGGTCAAACAGGGGTGACTGTCACCACACTCCTCCGACCCAGGACTACACGCTGATTGGGCCACGCCAGGGCGGGTTGCAGCTCTGAGCTGCTCGCACTGGCCACCGCCGGGGACAAGACCCCAGTTGGGTGTAGTGCGGCAACTTATTCAGCTGCCAAATTAAGAGCGGCTACTTCAGCGGTTCAGCAGGAGTCTCCGGCGGTAGCTCCACCACTTCCGCGTAGGTATAGCCCTGCATGCACCATTCGCCATTGTCCAGTTGATAGCAAATGGCGTCAGCCAGGGCGTCGCAGTCAGTAAAATCCACCACTAGTATGTCGTTGCCAATACACTGGCGTGGAAACGCCGGCTGCAATTCCCAAGGCAGGTCGCGGTTGCTGTAGGTGTAGTATTGGGGCGTACCGCGAATGTCGTCCCAAAGGCCGTCAGGACCTGCGCACCCCGCCACTGCGACCGCGGCCGTCAGGCACAGACAGCTGGCCCTACTCTGCATAGATAATGCACCGGCGGCCACCGGACACCTCGAAGCACTGGGCAGTCGGCGGACAAATAGAACCCGGCGCTAGCTCTTCCGCATTACTGGGGCAGCCGGCGGCACTGCTTCGCCCTCCCCGGGTCGACTGTACCCGGGGTGGTGGCGGTGCCTCATTGCGATAGCTGGCGCTGCGCGGCAGCGGCTTGCTGTAGGGATAAATCACATCATCGCGGGTATCTGCCACGCCGCAACCGGCCAGAATTATCGCGGTCGCCAATGCGGCAGCTATCGGTATCAATTTCAACATCTTGCACCTGTCGCCGTATCGTGGAGAAGAATCAGTAAAAACGGATTACCGGGAAAAACCAGCAGGGTCCACTTTTGCCGGACGCCACCCCAGCGGGGCAGTGGCGCTCTGACGAAGCTGCCAGACCTTGCGTCTGCCGGTAATAACCGGCCTCGACAAAATTTGCATTTGGTGCGGCCTGGTCTGGATTAAAGAAAAAAGGGTCATTGTCATCGTCGTTGTCGACGGGAAGGAGGATACACCCCTGCAGTGCCGCTGCGGCAGCGATGGGCACCGCAAGTTTCCCTGTACGCCTCATATCCGAATACCTCCGACTGTCAGAGTCGCACCTGCTCTGGTCACCTCCTCAGTGTAGCTGGCGGCAGTTTTCACCGCCGGGTCAGCGAGCCAGATATGCGCCTAAATCAACATAACCGTTATAGCACCCAGATCATCGCCCTTATGGAAGAACCCACAAGGCAGTAGTCACACCCCAAAAAAACACAGTGGTTAGGGCCAGCCGGTACTAACTGAATTGACCATGCCGTGACAGGAAAAGTGCCAGTAGAGACACGAGGAGAGTGGTTTGGTTGTTCCGAGCAAACGACGGGTAACGAAGAGTGCCGCCTTCTCCGCCACAACCCGAAGGACTGCTATACACTCGCCGGGCGTAAAAATACCCGGGCAGAATAATGGCCACAGGAACAGGCTCGGGAAAAAAGAAAGGGAAGGACGACCAGCGCTGAGACTGGCCGCCCCCGGGTTACAGCATCAGTCTGCGCACGTCGCTCAGCACTGTCACCAGATAAGTCATAAAGCGGCCGGCGTCTCCCCCGTTCACTGCGCGGTGATCGTAGGACAAGGCCAGCGGCAGCATCTGCCGCGGTACGAATTCCTCGCCGTTCCACACTGGTCGCACGCTCAGTCTGGAAACTCCCAGGATGCCGACTTCGGGTGAATTGACGATGGGCGTGAAGCCAGTGCCACCAATAGCGCCCAGGCTGGAAATGGAAAAGCAGGCACCCTGCATATCCCGGGGCTTAAGCTTGCCTTCGCGGGCGGCGGTCGCCATGGCTGTGGCCTCTTCCGCCAATGTGTACAAACCCTTTTTATCCACATCGCGAATCACCGGCACCATCAGGCCTTTGGGCGTATCCACCGCCATGCCCACATGCACATAGTCCTTGCGCACCAGGTGCTCGCCATCGTTGTGCAGGGACACATTGAAGCTGGGCTCGGCGCGCAGGGCAGCCGCCACCGCCTTGAGCAGGAAGGGCACAGGGGTAAGCTTTACACCGCGCTTTTCCGCCTCCGCCTTCATGGACTTGCGGAATTTCTCCAGCTCAGTGATATCCGCATCGTCGAACTGGGTGACATGGGGCACATTGAGCCAGTTGCGCGACATATTGGCGGCGGTGATTTTGTGGATCTTGCTCATGGGCTCCACATTCACCGGGCCGAACTGGCTGAAGTCGATATCCGGCATCTTGGCGATACCGAGACCGCCGCCGACGGCACCACTCTCGGCCCTCTTCACCTGCTCGCGAATATAGAGGTGCAGGTCATCCTTGGTCACGCGGTTGCGCGGACCCGTAGGCTTCACCTTGTTCAGGGTGACACCCAATTCCCGCGCCAGCTTGCGCACTGCAGGGCCGGCGTACACCTGGGCGGCTGCGGTGAGATCCCGCTCCAAATGGTGATCTTTCTGTGGCGCTTCCGGCGGTTCAACGGATTGCGGCGCCGGTTGCGCTGCGCCCTGGACCGGTGCCGGGGTTGCCGGCGCCGCCGCTGGAGCTGTGGCATCAGTTCCGGCAACCACTTTCAAAACACCCAGTGTGTCGCCGGTGGAAACCTTGTCGCCCTCTTTGACAGCGATGGAAACCACTGTGCCCGCGCTGGGGGAAGGTACATCCATAGACGCCTTGTCACCCTCCACCACAATCAGCGAGTCGCCCTCCGCCACAGTATCGCCGGGCTGCACGCTGATCTCGATCACATCGACCGCATCGGCACCGCCCAGGTCCGGGACCTGTACAGTTTCCTCCTTGGGCTCTGCACCAGCCGCCGCAGGAGCTTCGGTAACGGCTTCAGGAGCCGGGGCAGCTTCCTCCGGGGCAGCTTCTTCCGGGGCAGCTTCTTCCGGGGCAGCTTCTTCCGGGGCAGCTTCTTCCGGGGCAGGAGTTTCAGCAGGCTTCTCCGCAGGGGCTTGTGCCGCATCGGTTTCCATTTCCCCGATCACATCCCCTTCCGAGACTTTGTCCCCCTCCTTCACCGCAATGCTGAGGATTTTGCCCGCCACCGGGGCCGGCACGTCCATGGAGGCCTTGTCGCCCTCCACCACGATCAGTGAGTCCTCCTGCGCGACGGTATCACCGACCGCAACGGTGATTTCGATCACATCAACCTGATCGGCACCACCGAGGTCAGGCACTTTAATGACTTGTTTTGCCATAGGAATTCTGCCTTCTCCTAGCTGATGCGCGGGTTAACTTTGTCGGCATCGATATTGAGCTTCACAATAGCCTCGGAAACTTCCTGTGCGTCGATGACGCCCTGCCTGGCCAAGCCGTTGAGCGCGGCAATTACCACATAGTTACGGTCCACCTCAAAGAAGCGGCGCAGCTGTTCACGGCTGTCACTGCGACCAAAACCATCGGTACCCAGAGTGGTGAGTTCACCGTCGATAAACTCGCGCAGTGGCTCCACATAAGAGCGGATGTAGTCTGTGGAGGCAATAACCGGGGAATTATTGCCTTCAAACTGCTGGGTGATCCAGGCTTTGCGCGGTTCGGCTTGCGGGTGCAACATATTCCAGCGCGCCACATCCTGGCCCTCCCGCGCCGCTTCCACAGCGGAGGTGAGGCTCCAGGTATCGGAGGTCACGCCAAACTGGTCGGCGAGAATATCCGCCGCCGCCAGCACTTCCCGCAGAATGGTACCGCCGCCGATCAGCTGCACATGTTTCTTCGCGGCCTTGCCCTTGGCGCCCTTCTTAGCATTGGACCTGAGCTTGTAGATACCGCGGATGATGCCCTCTTCCACGCCCCGAGGCATTTCCGGCTGGATGTAGTTTTCGTTCTCGATGGTGATGTAGTAGAAGAGATTCTTCTGCTCCTGGTACATCTCCACGAGGCCGCGCTGGATTATCACCGCCAGCTCGTAGCCGTAAGCCGGATCGTAGCTGCGGCAGTTGGGGATGGTGGAGGACAACACATGGCTGTGGCCGTCCTGGTGCTGCAAGCCCTCCCCGTTCAAAGTGGTGCGGCCGGCAGTGGCGCCGATCAGGAAACCCCGTGCCTGCATGTCGCCGGCGGCCCAGGCCAGGTCGCCCACGCGCTGGAAACCAAACATGGAGTAGTAGATATAGAAAGGCACCATGGCTACGCCGTGGTTGCTGTAGGCGGTCGCCAGCGCCATCCAGGCGGACATGGCGCCAGCCTCGTTGATACCCTCTTCCAGTACCTGGCCTTTCTTGTCTTCCTTGTAATACATGATCTGGCCGTGATCCACCGGGGTGTAGCGCTGCCCCTGGGAGGAGTAGATGCCCAGCTGGCGGAAGAGCCCCTCCATACCAAAGGTGCGCGCTTCGTCCGGCACTATCGGCGCTATGTTCTTGCCGATGTGCTTGTCTTTCACCAGTGCGGCGATGGCGCGTACAAACGCCATTGTGGTGGAAATCTCCCGCTCGCCGGAGCCCTTGGTCAATGCGCTGAAAGCGTCCAGGCCGGGCACTTCCAGTCTGGGGCACTCAATGGGACGGCGCGGCACCGGGCCACCCAGGGCCCTGCGGCGCTCGGCCATGTATTTCATTTCCGGGCTGTCCGGGGCCGGGCGGTAGTAGGGTACCTCCTCCAGCTCCTTGTCGGACAGGGGTATGGCAAAACGGTCGCGAAAACGCTTGAGAGCGTCCAGGTCCAGCTTCTTCACCGAGTGGGTATCCATCGCCGCCTCACCGGCGGCACCCAGGCCATAACCCTTGACGGTCTGGGCCAGGATCACGGTGGGCTGGCCCTTGTTGGCCATGGCTGCGGCATAAGCCGCGTAAACCTTATAGGGATCGTGGCCGCCGCGATTCAACTTCATAATCTCGTCGTCGGTCATATCCTTAACCAGCTCCAGCAGCTCCGGGTACTTGCCGAAGAAATGCTCGCGGGTATAGGCGCCGCCATTGGCCTTGAAGTTCTGCATCTCTCCATCGACCACTTCGTCCATGACCTTCTGCAGCAGGCCCTTGTCGTCCTTTTCCAGCAGCGGGTCCCACAGGCGCCCCCACAATACCTTGATCACGTTCCAGCCGGCACCGCGGAAAACCCCTTCCAGCTCCTGCACGATTTTGCCATTGCCGCGCACCGGACCGTCCAGGCGCTGCAGGTTGCAGTTGACCACGAACACCAGGTTCTCCAGCTGCTCGCGCCCCGCCAGGGAAATCGCACCCAGGGTTTCCGGCTCGTCGCACTCGCCGTCCCCCAGAAAGGCCCATACCTTGCGGTCGCCACGGGGGGACAGGCCGCGGGCGGACAGGTAACGCATAATATGCGCCTGGTAGATGGCCTGGATGGGCCCGAGACCCATGGAAACGGTGGGAAACTGCCAGTAGTCCGGCATCAGCCAGGGATGTGGATAGGAGGACAGACCGTTGCCGTTCACTTCGCGGCGGAAGTTGTCCAGTTGTTCTTCGTCGAAACGCCCCTCCAGATAGGAGCGGGCATAGATACCCGGGGCGCTGTGGCCCTGGAAGAAAATCAGGTCACCGCGCTCTTCGCCTTCATTGCCGCGAAAGAAATAGTTAAAACCCACGTCGTAGAGAGTCGCCGCGGAGGAGAAACTGGAAATATGACCACCCAGGCCATCATGGTTCTGGTTAGCGCGCACTACCATCGCCAGGGCATTCCAGCGGATCAGGGAACGGATGCGGCGCTCCATGAACAGGTCCCCCGGCATACGCTTTTCCGCATTGGTGGGAATGGTGTTGCGATAGGGGGTGGTAATGGCGGCGGGAAGCTTTACGCCCACATCCGTGGCGCGGTCGGAGAGCTGTTTCAGCAGGAAGGCGGCGCGTTCCTTGCCACTGTGGCGGATTACCGCCTGCAGCGCATCCAGCCACTCCTGTGTTTCCAGGTTGTCAGTTTCTTCGTGCATCAAGTACTCCTCGGCGAATCCTGCGACCCGAACCGGATCTGATTTATCCGGCCCGTCCATACCCACCCGGCGCGCCGCGCCGGGCACTCTGCTCCGCCTGTCGCGAATTGGAGGCGACGCCTGTGGCTGGCTGTTGGGCAAAATACAGTGCGGGCAGAAAATGTCTTCCCGAATTATCCCGGCCGCGCCAATTCACCCCTTCACATGGCAGAAATGCAAAGTGAGCAGCCTCCCGGTGTTACCGGAAGGCCAGTGGAGCAATCGCTCCCCCCTGCCAGGTCTATCTGTATAAAAAATGGCTGGCGGCCGGCCTGAGAGAGCAGTTGCGTTGGCACCATCCTCTCCCGAATCCCGGGCGGAGGCGATTGTAGTATTACTACAGCGTATTTTCCAGGCGACACCTTTGGTAACAACTAAAACCATTTTCAAAGACAAAAATCTTTATTAAACTCCAATTCATAAAATTTGCTACCGCAAACGGGGGAAATACAGCTACAAACTGCAATCGGAGATGGCTGTTTTGGTCACAGTCTCATTCCGCCCGGGGCTTCTGTTATTCAGCCTAGCCCAGGTAATGCCAATTCCTCCCGGCTCGGGGGGGGGGGCGAAAGGAGAGACGGCCAATTTAGGGGGGAGGATCACAGTCACAAGTCTTTGCCGTTTGGGCAGAGCCCCGCGCAAGCCCTTGAAAAGCAAGCGATTCTGTGAATTTGCCCGGGTTTTCAAGAGCGACAATCCAATGGGTGAGAAATCATCCAATGGGTTTCCGAGATAGTAGGAGAAGCCAGGACAAGCCCAAAAAGCGCAGGCAACGCCTGCGCTGACCAAGGGATGTAAACAGCTAAACTCTGTCAATCACACGCCGGCGCCGACCAGAAGGATGCCTGGGTAAAACCCGTCGCAGTGGCACTCGAAGCGGGAAGCACAGAGGAGGTGCAGCCATACCCCATCAAACTGAAAGTAGCACTGCTGGTTGCATCGATATTGTCACAATTCAGGGTGTTATAGCCGGAGCCGATAACCACATTAGTAAACGAGGCATTAGTGCCCTCTTTCAGTTTAAATGGTACATCAGGCAGTGAGCTGGAACCCACATAACTGATGCTGACGTTGGTCACAGTACCGGAGGCTTGCGGCAAAGCAGCGGGATTGTTGGGGTTGCTGGCCAGTTCAAAGGCGTGATCAGCACCGAGACCCGCCCCGCCGTCATCCTGAACGAGATTGATGTCGGTAAGGGAACCCCGATAACCCTCATCCCAATCCACGCTGTCGTCCTCATTGCAGGTCAGCCAAAGCCGGTTCACCCCAACATTTCCGCCAAAGAACTCGACACCGTCGTCCTGGTTGTTATGCACATGAATATTATTGACGGTGGTAGCACTGCTGACCGCATAGAAGGTAATGCCATTGATCTCACTGTCGGGCGCCACCGTACTGCCACCTTCGGCTACCACCACATACTCCAGAGTACCGCTGCTGGCGGTATTCAGGAATTTGCCACCCCCATAGTAGAAATTGGCATTCACGCCTTCCTGGACGCAAGTGTCCAGGCCGGCGACACTGGGGCACTGGTTACTCTCGGCAAAACCGGCCAGAACCAAGCCGCCCCATTCACCGGAGCCATTGAAATTATTATCCAGGGAGGAAAAAACAATAGGGTCTAAGGCAGTGCCCACCGCCTTGATGGTGGACCCGCGAGAGATCACCAGCGCCGATTGACTTACCACCGCGCCGGCAATTTGGGTGCCCGCCTCAATGCTCAGCTCCGTATTGTCCACAGTGGCTGGATCGGAATTTTGCGCATTGCCATTGCCCACCTCTACAATGCCCGGCAGGGTCCAGACAATAGGAAGTCCCAGGGTTGCGCTGTTCTTTGCCAGCACTACTGTATCGTTGACGGCGATGGGAGTGGGCAGGTCACACCGGACATAGGTGCCACTGTTAAATGCCACTAAGCCGAGAAAGGTGCCATTGGAATTACAGTCTGCATCCAAACCAAGGGTAGTAACCGCTTGGGTACCGGAAGACATGATGGCCATGCCAATGGCTAATACAAGCTTTTTCATTAGATTGAATCTCCGTTGAAAAATCAAATAAAAGGCAAACTATTTTTAATTGCCCTAACAGGATAAATTTACCGCGTTTTGTCCGACTGTTTATGCCCGGACCAAATTAGAATAAAGATGTCATATGTCAGTATGTTTGCGTATAAATAATCTTTGCATATAACAGCAAATGAAAATCAAAAAAGCCGGCAATATGCCGGCTTCAATATAAATAAATAAATTTAATCGGCTCTTATTTCGCCACCGGAATCAGTAACAATAAAGTAATCCAAGGCTCCAAAATAATCGCTGTTGACAAGAAATTGATTATCCTGATCCTGGGAGCCGGAAACCTGCATAACCGCTTTACCAAGATTAATCAGGTCCGGACTGGGATAGGGGAGACCCTCCCATTGTTTGAAAACCTCTAATTGGTCAATGCTATTGTGATCGTTTAACTTACCTCGACCCACCACCCAACCAAAATTGTAGATTTCCGCATCGGCCAAACTGGGGTTAGCAATGGTTGAACGATTACTCACGGTACCTGGCACATTGGCAAGCGTTTTGGCAACAAAGGCACTGTTAATGGCCTGGTTTACCCCGTTGTTACCAGACAGAGATTTGCATCCGAAGGCAACCTGGTCGAAAACAATGGCCTCACCCAACAGTGGCAGCACAGTGCTATCCGCCCGAATACACCGGTCTGCAATGGCATTGCCAAAAAACGGGGAATCATCCGCCTTAGTCGAACCGACAATGCTGCTGTACAGGTAGAGACCAGAACCCCGTGATAATTCTATGGCAGTACTCTCCACTTCCGGCCGGCTGGAATTGAAGTCCCGGCCATCCGCAGCATAGAGAGTAAGATTGGCCAGGGTGGGGGCAGAGCGCGGCAGCGCATCCTCAGAGCCAACCTCACCATTGCTCCCGCGAATTACCGGATAATACTGCCAGTTGCCGCTCTCATCCCGATAGAGCGTATCGAAAAAGCTGGGGTCGGCACTGCTAAAGGCTCCGACTAAAGGGAGACCATTAATATGTACAGTCTGCATACTGCCGCGGTAGCCGTGGTTCCAACGAATGGCACTGCCCGCCCCCACTTTGGCGATATTGACGTTACGCAGATTCACCTTGCCCCCCTGGATATCGATCGCCGCCCGGCCATTGTTGTCGGCACCCCAGGCATCCAGGCCTCCTGTGAAAGTTCTACCAAGACTGAAGTAAAAATTTTCCAGCCGCCCCCCCTGGCCAACACTGTTCAATCGCAGGGAACCTCTCTGCATATGCAGGTTTTCAACCCAAAGGTTATTATGCGTATCGTCATAGCCGCCGTAGTAACCAAATTCCCCCTCTATATTGCACACGCCATTGGCCGGGCCTGTGGTGGCGTCCGGGCACTGGTTGTTGCTGGCGAAGCCATCCACAATCAGGCCGGTCCAGTTGGCCACGTCGAGATTCAGTGGCTGCCCAGTATCAAAGATAGGCTGATTATCCACTAATAGACCCACCAGGTTTACCGGGCCTGCGGCGTCATCATCCTCCGGATTCGCCAGGCTCCTGTCACCCATAATCACCAGTGCGCCCCCGCGGGTAATATGCAGGCCTGCACCCTCGGAGGCCATTATGATAGTGGAGGCCTCGATACCGAGAGTTACCGGATTAGCCTTCATGGCCTCCACCTGGGCGCTCTTGGTGAGCGGGAAATGCCCCTCGCCAATCCGCACCAGTCCGTTCAGTAGCCACAGGGTCAGGGCCGGGTCCCGCTCTACGGCATAGCCCGGATACAGCTCTTCAACCACCTTGCTACCACTGGCGATCGCTTCCGCATCCACGCCGGTATAGGCAGTCAGCAGGAAATCCTCGGTAATAGTGCCGCGCAGCCCGCATACCTTGTATTTGGAAAAATAAGTTTGGTTGCCGACGGTTACGCCCGGCACAGTTCGGTTGCGGTACACATAATCGTCTTCCAAAACGCCTTTGAAATCGCATTCTTCCGCCAACAGGACACCCACAGAATCGCTCCAACCCAGATACCAGTCGTCCCTGGAGTCCACCACCGCGCCCATATACAGGGGCGATTTATCCAGGTAAGCGGCAGTGCTCCCCGCGAGAGTGAAATCAATCGGTGAGGAAATTCCAGGTATACCCGCGCCACTGGGCACGAAGCTGCTATCCAGCACCGCCGAAACCTGATAGACACCGCTGAGATCCCGCGTTTTTTCCGCGAAATCACCACCAGTGGAAGACTCCTCGTCGGAAGTTACCGTGGCATCGCAGTCGAGTATCACATTGTCAAAATAAATCTGCAGCGGGTCCGAATACTGAAGATTGTTGGTGGACAGGTCGTCAATATCCAGGCAGTTGCTGAAATCGGTCACCACCGAGTTGTATAACAGCAGTCCGGAACCCTGCTCCAACAGGATAGCGCTGGCCGCTGCTTCGGCGCCCTTGATAGTGACATTGGCCAGCACTGGGCGGGAGCGTGGACTGGCGTCGTGGTCCGTCGCATCGTTGCGCCCCAGCAGAGCGTGTCCCCTACCCCGATCCCCGGTGTTTAAAATCGCGTACTGCAGGCCACCCCGGTAACCGCCGCTCCACTGTACCTGGTTGCCAGCCACATTGGAGATCAGCAAATGCTTTATATTGACCGCGCCACCGATCAACTCCAGTCCGTCGCTGTCCGAATCGGAAATATCCAGGTAATCGACCTGTCCGGCTTCGCTAACCTCCCGCATCGCCAGTGCTGTTTGATCCCCGCCCACCCCCAACAAGCGCAGGTAGCTGATGTCCACAAACTGTTCCCGGGCCAGACGGCACAGATCCTGACCACTGCAGTTTTGCGCCAGGCCCTGAATCGCCACCCCCCCCCAGCTGCCCCCGGGGTCCTGCGGCGCCAGTTGCACCGGTGACTCGGGAGTACCCTGCACACGCAACACCACATCGGGGCTGAACGCCAGGGAGGACTGCTCACCCAGCAGCAGCTTGGAATCTCCATCCAGAACCACCTGCTGCGGCTGCGTTAGTGCCGCCTGCTGCTGCTGTTGATCAAGAAGGCCAAAGTCACTGCCGAACGTGAGCCTTCCCTTTATGCGCCAGGCCACCAATTCATCGTTAATATCGTCGTCAAAGTAAAAATTGTCGTTTACTCTGCCGCTCAACTCACAGACGCTGTAGCTGGAGGTGCCGATGTTCAGGGTATCCTCGGTCTGGGTCCCCACACCGTAGCAGGGCGCGTAATAGAGCCCCAATTCATAGCCGGATTCCACCTCCAATGAAGTTTTGAGAATTATGGGTGTAACACCGATGATAGCGGGGTTTCCAAAACCCAGGGTGGGCGTCAGATCCGGATTCAACTGGTAAATATTGGTCCCGCTGGCGAGTACCTGATCGGCGAAGTCAACGCCCCCCCCGCTCTCTTCAGTGGGGGAGGCGCAATAGAAGACGCTGTTGGTGGACTCCACCATCGTACTGGCATCGTCCACTTTGAGACAGTAGCCAAAGCCCTGCACCGCCACATTGTTCATTGAGACGCTACCGCCCCCGGAAAACTCCAGGGCTCCGCCGCCGGTCAACGCCTTGTCCACCAACACCAGTCTATCCAGGACAACCCCCTCCTGCCCCTCCGCTTCGCCGACCGCTGCGGCGCTGTTCTCTCCCCTGAGGGCGGCGGTCTCGGCCTGATGGTAAATCAGTGAATTCCTCACGAAACCGCCAAAACCCCCCAGCCAGTGGATGGCATGCCCCTTATTGCCCATGGCATAGGTGCCTATTTCCATAGCACCACCGCGCAACTGCAGCCCTCCCCTGCCGCTATAAAAAACACCGCTGGGAGCTGGATTCTGGCCCAGGTGCGGCGCATTGACTGTTATCGCCGCTTCCAACTGCGGACCCTGGATAGTTTCACCCCCGGCTTCGGCTATCCAGCCGGTAAAGCCGGTGACGCTGGGGTTGGAAAACGCACTGGAGTCTTTCAACAGTATGTCTGCCTCCCTGGACTCCTGCAGCGACAGGCCGCCGAAAAACCCCCAGTCGCCCTCCACATTGCAGAAGTTATCCGCGCTCACGCCTGAGCCACAGTCCGGATGGTAGCCGATACCATTGACCACCAATCCCCCCCACTCCCCACCCCCGATGTTGTCGTCATCGATGGATACGATATTCGCTCTCAACAGGCCATTCCGGTGCACCACCACCAGGCTGCCGGCGCGAGCGTACAACTTGTCCTTAGTTTGCGGCATCTCCAGCTCGTGCAGATCATCCCCCTGCAGTTCCGCCAAGGTCCGGTAGGGCTTGCTGGTTCCCACCTCATAGACACCATCCAGCACCCACACCAGCGGTGCGTAGTTGTGGGAATTCTTCAGCTTGACCCTGGTGAGCCGGCTCAACTCTGTACTCAGCAGACACGCCTGCGTCATCACACCATCCACAACAACAGGCTCCAGCGGGGTTCCCACTACACCGCCGTGCACCACTTCGCACTGGGCCAAAGCCACATCCAGTGGCTCCTCCTGCGCCAACTCGTCGGACCTGTCCGCGGAGCAGGCCGCCAGCACCAGGGTCAATCCCGGCAGCAACAGACTTCGCGCCGCCCAGTTTGACATGGCGGAACAGTAATTTTTTTGCGCTATTGGTAAAATTCGCCGTAGCAGCTTCATATTCTTACCCCGGTAGTCTTGGGTTAAAGGAGCGCCGTTATCAAACGGACCAGCAGTGGCCGCGCTGGAAAATACACTAACCACATCTAAACTGCTGGATTCAGTTCCAGCCTGTTTGGTATTTCAAACTCAACTTTCAGCCGCGCCCGCCCGGCACCCGGCAAGCTCTGTACCTGCCTGCGTACAGGGATACTGGATCGCCGGGCCGGCAAGCCAGTGAAAACGGTTAAAAATCGTAGCCTGCCTGAAGTTTAAGGGTACGGCCGGTAGCGTAATTCAGGTATGGGGTATCGTAATTTTCATACCTGAGGTCATGCTCCTCGTCGAGAATATTTCCCAGAGAAGCAGAAAGGGACAGGCCGTTAAAAAATTTTTTCTTGTAAATCAGTTTCAGGTCATCGTAAGGCTGGGCGTAAACGTCGGATGGAATCGATACCAGACCGGGGTTCGCCACCGCCAGTTCTCTGCCCCTTGAGTTCAGTACCAGGGTCAATTCCTGGCCGCTATCGATATGGTCATACCCCAGCTGCAGGTTGCCGACATAATCCGGCTGCCCCTGCAGCGGTCTTTCCAACTCCCGCGCAAAAACACCGCTTCCCTCGACAACCTTTACCGAAGAGGTGATGTCCGCATAATTGAATTGCACAAAAATCGCGTGATCATCGTTGTGGCCAAAAACAAACTCCCGACGCACATCCAGCTCTGCGCCATAAACCTCCGCCGTCTCTGCATTGTCAAAGGTATAGTAGTCAAACTTATCGCCAATCCTGTCAAACCGGTTTTCGATGGCGTTGAACAGTTCTTTGGAAAATATTGCGAAAGTGACAGATTCTGTTTCCGAGGGGTACCATTCGATACGCACGTCATAGTTTTTGATCCGCGCCGGCTTGAGCAGAGGATTTCCCGTATAGCGTTCAAGCGTTTCAATATCTGTAAATGTCCTGGGCACCATCTCGTAGATCTCCGGCCAGCTGACGGTTTCAGACCAGGCCGCCCTGAGTTGCAGATTATCGCTGATGCTATAGGTCAGGTTGATGGAGGGTAGTTCATAGCTTTCATCCAGCAGCGGTGTCATCGGCTCTATGGTGTAGGCATACTGCTCCGCAGCCAGATCAAAGGTTTCCTTTCTGACTCCGAGGTTGACCCTGAACTTGTCGTAAATCTCCAGATCCGCGAGCAGATAACTGGCACTTAAGTCCTGCCGCACTATATAGCTATTCCCAGAGAGCCCCTCATCCCGCGTCGGCAACAATTCGCCCACACTCAAATAGAATCCATCCAGCCCCGGCCTGCCGAGGATATATTCCGGCAGATAGATTTCTCTGGGATCCACATTCTCTAGATTAGACCCCGTGGCAAATCCCTTTAACCTGTAGTAATAGTAATAGCCTTCACGATCGCGCCGTAGCTCATGCGTGCCGGCCTGTAGTTGCCCAGAGAGCCCGTAAAGATCCGTAAACGGAAAACGTATATCCAGGCGATGACCGTTGTTTTTCTCCTGCATTTCCTCCCACAAGTGGTAGTCGTGGGCACCACTGTAGCTATCATCCGGACCCTGGCTTTTGTAGGCGTACTGGGTAGCATTGGGGCGGAGGTATTCCGTATTGGCCTTCATCAACTGCCAGTCGATATCCACCGAATCCAGATAGGCCAGTGGCTCCAATACCCCAACCTCAAAACTGTGGTTTCCCCACAGCTGGTGGCTAAGCAGCTCTTCCTCTATCCAGTCCACCCGCTGATACTTGAACCGCTGTATATCCTCCGCCTTTACCGCTTCAATATCTTCGCCCAATGCCAATATTAATTCTCTCCTTTCAGCTCTATCGGGCAAGTCGTAACTGGTTTCGATCTCAGCGGAGTTGGTGGTATGACGGAGTAAGACATTGTTGATGCCAAAACTGTGACGCTCGCCGGGATCCCACTGGAGGTTGAGCATGGCGCTTGCATCGATCACATTGTTGCTATCGTCCGTTTCACCCACCCGCTCTAGAGACAACCCCTTTTCTCCCGTTCTATCCAGTTGGAAACTGGAATAGCGAAAGTTGGTCTTTCTATTGCTGCTCCACTTGTTGGAATAACGCAGGGCACCGATAAGACCCAGGCGTTGCTCTGCCAGGTCCCAGGAACGGCCTCCATTGAGACTGATGGCCGAATCCATCGGTGCGCGGCCCGAATAGATGGCGTTATGTTGCAGGCTTTGTCCCATGGCCTTGATCGCTTCCTGGTCGAAACCGCCGTAACCCTGTTCGCCATCCTCGATATTGATCCAGTCCCCCAGGGTGAGTTGCAGGGCGTCCGGCAATGCCCGGCTGCCATCGTCCATTCCCAACCAGTCTTTATCCCCCTCGGTGGCAGACATCTGCATATCCTGGCCATGCATCTCACTCCTGCTGGCGGAATAGGACACTTTCAGAAAGGGTTCATCGGGAATTTCCCGCGTGCGCATACTGATATGACCGGCAGTGGCGCTGGCCGGAATATCGGCAGTGGCACTTTTCTGCAGGTTCAGGCTGCGAAGAATTCCGGCTGGGAAAATATCCAGCGGGAGATCCCGCCGCGCCGGGTCCGTGCTGGGAAGCGTGGCACCGTCGAAATCAGTTGATTGGTAGCGGCTTTTCATGCCTCTGACTACGGCATAGCGGTCGTCCTGCAGAGAGACGCCCACAACGCGCTTTATAGCGCTGCTGACCATAGAATCATCAAAGCGGGAAATCTGTGAGAAATCTATGCCATCCGTCACCGCTGAAGCGTTGCGCTCAAGTTCGATAGAATTGTCTCGCTGGTAGCGGCCAACCACCTGAACCTCCTCGATGGCCTGAACGCCGGATTCGTTGAGGTCATCCACCGGGTCCATTTCGATATGGGTCAGAAGGTTGAGTTTTGCCAGTACCTGCAGGCTGGCCAGGCGCAATGTGCGGTAGTCCGGGTGCGTTACCTCCAGTTGGTAAACCCCCGCCGGCAGCTCCAGGCGGAAGCTTCCGTCCCGGTCTGTTACCGTCTCCTGACTGCCGTCCAATACCTGCAGGGTTACATTCCGCAAGGGGCGGCCAGTATCTGAAGACACTGCGACGCCCTCAATGCTACCATTGTTGAATTCAGCACCTCCGGTACCCTGTTTCAGTGTGCCATCCCCGTTCAACTCAGCTAAATCCACTTTGCGGATCGTCTTGACCGCGCGCCCGCTGCGGGAATCCATATGCACGGTTACAAAGGCCGCCTGCTGGTTCAGAACTGAAAACTCATAGGGCACCCACAACTCCGATATCCCGACCCGCAGACGATAGCGTCCAGCATCAATATCCGGCAGAAAGAGGCTGGCCCGACGCTCTCCCGACTCCACCACCGAGCCATTGAGCTGCACTATGGGCCGCTCCGCCGGCGCGCCGTCCAGGTAAACATCCAACCTGAATGCAGCGGACTCTGCGTTACAGGCAATCGCCATAGCCACAGCAACACACAAACACGACCGGAAAAATTTGTCTTTGACGCGATTTTTCATAAAGTGAACCTTCCCCTTTGGAAAATGACACCAATTAAGACAACTTATGAGATCACAACCGGTTGCGACATTACCTGGCGGTGGCCACTGACGGATAGGAGGAATTATCGAAATACTGAAAAGCCGCTCCTGAGCAACTCGTCAGCAGAAAATCAAGTCGTCTGATTGGGAGTATTGAAGTTGATGAGGGTTAAAGTTTTATGAAGAACCCATTGCAGCAAAACAAATTTTAAAGAAAATAGTGCGCCAATGGATATTTGGCCTTTATTGTTATAAGAGAAAATTTAACTTTAATGGAATTAATTTTATCGTCGCAATAATCCACAACATTGGTTAATATTTTTATTATGGCGCAAATTACAACTTTAACCGGAAATCAATTTAATGCTTGTTTTCTGTGCAACTTTAGACGTTTGTATCACCATGCCCTCTATAGAGGGGGATTCGGCGGGCATGAATTCGACTTACCACCCGCCAACAGCCAAGACGATAAAACTCGATAACACCTATTATTAACCTGACACTTCAACCGATAATCAGCCATCAGCGGAAGGCAAGAATGATCCAGGGACGAATTCCACCAGCCTGCCTAGGGCCCTTACGGTTGGCGCTTCTGGTAATTTTTCTGTCCACACTCAGTAGCTGTTCCGGGGTCCAGTTGGCCTATAACCAGTTGGATCACTGGATAGGCTGGCAGCTGGATGATTACGTCGATCTGTCCCGCGACCAGAAAGAAGACCTGAAAACCACATTGGTACGCTTCCACCACTGGCATCGACAGACCCAGTTGCCCCACTATGCCGAGTATTTGACCCAGCTTGCGATCGGGCTGGAGGCCGGCAATACACAGCAAATATCCCTTCCGACTGTGGAAACAAAGGCGCTGGAATTCTGGCGACGGACTTGGGATCGCCTCTGCGATGACCTGGCACCACTGATTGCCAGCCTCAATGATGATCAGATCGAGCAACTGGATCGAGAGCTGAGCAGGCAGCGGGAAAAATGGCTGAAAAGGTGGCAAAAGCCCCCGGAGGAAATGGTGCTTTACCGCGACCGCCAAGTCCGCAAGCAGAGCAAGCGCTGGCTGGGACCGCTGAACCACGGGCAGGAGGCATCGATAGCAATCTGGGCAGAGGTCTCATACGACCCTTTACACCATTATCGTCAGCGACAGTTGTGGCAAAACCGGTTTGTAGAACTTTTACGCGACAAACCCAAAGGCTATCAACAGCAACTAAGGGCGATGATGATGAACCCCGCACAGCTTTGGCCGCAGGAGTACCGTCTCCGACAGGAACAACGCCGTATCAGTACGCGCCGCCTGGCTGAAGCGATCCTCGCCGATACCAGCCTTCGGCAGCGTAAATATCTGGCAGGCAAACTGCGGGATTACGCGGAGGATTTCCGCGCTCTTTCCGCACAATGACAACGATCACAGGCCATTGTGCCACTTGGCACAAGTTCCTTCACAACGGATGACGCCACCGGGCACGACTGCTAAGCTCCGGGCTTTCGGGGGCCGAGGGAGAAATAGCGTGTATATCGACTCCGCCAGTCGTGAACAGCTCGTGGAATGGGAAGAAGCTCTAAGCGCGCAGTATCGCCGTGTCTGTGACCACCAACTCAGCCTGGACCTCACCCGGGGCAAACCCTCGGCGGCTCAGCTGCACCTGGCCGACAGTCTCGACGGTATTCTGAATGATGATTACCGGGCATCTGACGGCACGGATACCCGCAACTATGGCGGTCTGACGGGGTTGGCCTGTGCGCGCGAACTGGGCGCAGATATTCTCCAGGTGCCCAGTGCAGAGGTCATAGCTGCCGGCAACAGCTCACTCACTCTGATGTATCACGCCGTTCTGACCGGCTACCTGTTCGGTTTTGCCGGCCACACACCCTGGCGCGAATTGAAGGCACCCAAGTTTTTGTGTCCGGTACCCGGCTATGACCGCCATTTCGCTATTTGTGAACAACTCGGGATCGGCATGGTGACTATCCCGATGACGGCCACGGGACCGGACATGGCTGCCGTTGAAGCCGCCATCAAAGACGACCGGGAAATCGTCGGTATCTGGTGTGTGCCCAAGTTTTCCAATCCCACGGGTGTCACTTACAGTCTCGAGACGGTAGAGCGCATGGCCCGCCTGGGGCAGTCCAGCCACCCCGGCTTCCGGATTTTCTGGGACAATGCCTACGCCATCCACGACCTGGGGCGCCAGGTCAATCTGCCCAATATCCGTACAGCGGCAATGGAGTACGATACTCTCGATTCAGTGCTGCAGTTTGCCTCCACCTCCAAAATCACCCATGCGGGTTCAGGGGTGGCGTTTGTCAGCGCCAGTCCCGCCAATCTCGCTTCCCTTAAAAAACAGATGGAAGTGATGACCATTGGGCCGGACAAGGTAAACCAGTTGCGCCACTCGCGCCTGTTCCCGGAATTCACCCGCTTGAAAGAGCATATGAAGAGGCATGCGGAAATACTGAAGCCCAAGTTTGAGTGTGTGCTGCAGCAACTCGAAAGCCATCTGGGCGATTCGGATCTGGGGGCATGGGAAGCGCCCGAGGGCGGCTACTTCGTTTCTTTTAACACCCGGCCCGGCTGTGCCGCCTCTGTGGTGGAGCTGGCCGCCGACGCCGGGGTAAAACTAACCCCGGCCGGAGCCACTTTCCCCTATGGTGAAGACCCGCAAGACCGCAATATCCGTATAGCCCCCAGCTTCCCGCCACTGGAGGAACTGGATACCGCCATGTCCGTACTGGTTTTGTGCATCAAGCTTGCCAGTGTGCGTCGTCAGCTCGTGGCATCCGGATGACCGCGGGATGTAAACCGACAGGTAGCGTCTGGCAAATTTGGGCTCTGTCTGCTCCAGATCCACCACCACCAGACCGTCGACTGCATAGCAAGAGGATAGCACCGCCTCACTGCCAAAATAGTCCGGCTTTGCCAAAGCAATTCCCAGCATATGGAATGGAAGAAAAGACCTCTGTCGAATTTGCGAGTAATTACAGACACACTCTCTATCAAGCCACATCAACAGAGTGCTCGATGCTCAGACGCCGGAGTGGAGGATAAGGCTCTATCGCAACAATATTTATCCGGCAACTTGCTTAGTTGCCGGATAAATCGGCATAGATTGTTCTCTTTCACGGCCTCCCTGCCTGCGAAAAATTACAGGCAATTACTAGGGCCTGTTAACACTAATTAGCCGGTCAGCGATCAATGAAAAGTTGATGAAGAACTTAAAAACGACATCCAACTTATCAAATCGACTAAATATTCTTCGGAAACCTTTCAAGCGGCGAAACAGACGCTCTACTTCATTT